>JBLIKX010000029.1:0-3487 GCA_047637555.1 Crocinitomicaceae bacterium | reverse complement strand
AGAATGTAGTAATTTTACCGCCTCGGCTGAACTTTTTACCTTCGAAGTAGTTCGCGATATCATATCTTGTTCAAATGAAGTTAATACCGTTTTTCTGATTCCATTTTCTCGCCATTTTGAACTCGCTCCACAGGAAGCAAAGATAGCTCGTGCAAGATTGAGGGCGTCGAGTATTGCTTGGTTTGCTCCCTGTCCTTTGAACGGACTCATTGGATGCGCGGCATCTCCAATCAGTGTCACATTTCCAAATTTTTCCAATAACTTGGAATCGAGCAAATCTCTATCATAGACTGGATATCCTGTAATATCAGATTCCTGTGTTGCGGCAAGAATTTGAGGAATAGGATCATGCCAAGACCTCAACCTCTCAAGGGCCTCCTCTTTCATTGCTTTTGCACCCTTTTTGTTTAAATCTTTTGCTTCTGATTCAGAGGTAGGAAAACTTAGTTGCCACATGATGGTGTTTTCATCATATGGCATCATATAGATTCTCTCGTGACCATTCACCGTTTGAAATACCGTAGCAGAATCTAGCAGTAAACTTTCAAAACCGCTCAGTGACTCTAGCGGGCAAACACCCAATATTACAATACAACCTAAATACCGAAGTGGGGTTTTATCACCTCGAGTTAAGTGCGTGCGAACGGAACTGCGAATACCATCAGCACCAACAATCAGGTCAGCGTTTGTCATTTCAATTTCTGTATTTACACGAAAATCGAGGCTCATATTTCCCTTTTTGTTTTCCGAAAAATCAATCAATGTATGTCCCCATTTTATTGAATCAGAGTTACCTAATTGTTCTAGTAAAGCCGATCTTAATGATTGCCGAGCTATATGTATATTTTTGCGCTTTGAAGTTTCTCCTGCAGGCTTTTCTAGCCATTTTCTCATTCCCCATTCACCAATAATCTTTCCATTAGTATCATGAACAACATGCCTCGTCGAAATAACACCATTCTCTATTTTTTTAATCCCTAAACCAGCTATCGCCTTACTGGCTTGTTGCAAAGTCAGGCCATAACCCTGCGAACGTGCGTTAAAACTTTTATCTCGTTCGTACAAGGTAAAAGGAATTCCTCTATGTAAACAAGCTACGGCAAAAGCGACGCCACCTATTCCTCCACCAATAATGGCTATGTTTGGATACACTGGATCTGATGGTGTAACATTCTCGGAAGTGATCAAACCTGAACCTGAGCAACTCAAACAAATATCCATATTTCTACAAAGAGGTTTTAGAACAAGTCCTGCATTGTGACCATTTTGAAGAGCGCTTAATTCTTGTTGATATTTACGACGTCTTTTTTTTGAAGGTTCTCGTACTATTTTTCCTTTCCCCTTACAATTGAGACATATAATCCAATTTTTTTTATTATCGTTTGTTTCCATTTTAAAATCTCAGCTTATCCTAGCGTATCATATACTCTTAAATATTTAACTTTATTATTATTAAATATAAAAAAAATGCTTTTAGATATTTATAAATAAAGATCACTTTCACAATTTTTAGTTCTCAAATAATTCAAAATACTTCCCTATATTGATTTGATAGTTTTACCGCATTTTGTTGTTTATTATTTCTAGATCATAGATAATTTGTACAACCTCTTTATGGTTTATTTTACCTGCAATCACTTCTAAAAAATTTGCAGATTCTGGGCTTCCGCCTAAATACCCAGAGACGGTATTATTGATACTTATCTCTTAATGAAAGGAAGATTCAATGCACCAAAAAATACTACCCGCAAAGGTAGTTGTTTTTCATTAATTGTTTCTTTTTTTTAGAGTTAATAATTCTTGATTATTTTTTTAACCATCAGAAAGTATGTGATTCAAAATATTATTATTAAATATTAATTTTTTTCATACCTTTAGTCTTATCTATTCTTTATAAAATCACTTGAACTCTACCTACGGCGCCATCTTCTAACATTACTTTAATTCCATGTGGGTGTTGCGGTGAATTTGTTAAAAGTCTCGCAACAATACCTCGGGTCAAATTACCTGATCGTTGATCTTGTTTTAAAACAATCTCTACCTCTGCTCCTATATCTGTATCCTTTCGGTATCTTCCATCTTTCTGTCTCATAATTGTATATTATTTATTAGTACTTCTTTTTGTTGTCTGGTTAATTTCTTGATTCTGGACTCTTCGATACTGGCTGTAGAACGATTAGAATGTTGTGAATGATATACAACAATCACCGGATTGCGAGCGGCAGTGTATTTGGCACCTCCAGGCATCATACCGTTATGTTCCTTGATGCGTCTCTCGAGGTCAGTGGTTATTCCTGTATATAACGTGTCATCAGCACAGCGCAAAATGTATAGGTAATACATTTTTAAAATTTGTATCCTCCGATATTAATTGTATTTTTAAAGCCATATCTGCGTAAAATTTCTTGAGCTTTTTCTGCGAGGATTACTCTCTGAAAAGTGTTTTCATAATGACTCTGATTAAACTGACTTTCACTTTGTACATCAATAATATGTTTCATAATCTTATTATAAATAAAAAACGAAAATTACGCTCGTTATTATTTTAATTTCTTGTAATAGAATATTTAAAAATTAATTATCAGTTTCAAAATTTCGAACATTTCCACATTCAATAGTGTCATCGTCATCTTCGTCTTCGTATTGAACACACATGGAAAAATAAATATCAGTATCATTATCAAGACCATAAACATCTAATTCAAAATTAGCATTTTTGTCAAAATTAGTTCGCAGATCATTTTTTTGAAGATCTTCACCGTTCTCGTCGATGTCTTGATATCTGTTCTCATCCTCTACATCCTCGACGTCATCCTCATCCTCGCCCCAGACGAAAAATACAATTCCATTATTGAAATCATTCATATCAACATCCCCACGTAATTCAGCAGAATATTCTTTAATATTACGTGCTCTTTGGGTCTCTGCCCGTGGCTCATCGTCATTATTATTACTTGCTGTAGTACTACCAGATATATCAGTAAAAGTGTATGCTCCGTTATTTCTATTATTAACAAATCCAAAATCAGTAAAATTATTATTACCAAAAGATTGGCTGTTTAATTGTGCCTGTAATTGCATAACAATTTCAATCAACTGAGCGATCTGTGCAGCCTTGTCATTATCCCCAAAACTATTTTGATTATTATATTGATATGGTGGATATACGTAATCATTTCCGTTGTAAGGTAGTGATTCCTGATATTGCCCTGAGCCATCATAGTGGTAGTTGCCTACAACTTGTGCTGATGAGTGCTGACCAGCAAAAGCAAAAGCAATTACTATAACGGCAAGAATATTTTTTGTATGTAAGAATTTCATAATCTACAGAACTAAACAAATAGTATATCCTTATTTAAACAATTATTTCAATAATTACAAGGATTCGTAATACTTTGTATTATTAGGATATGCCTTATAGTACAGATATGAATATTCTTGCTATAGAAACAAGCTGTGATGAAACAGCACTTTCAATCATTAAAAC
>JBLIKX010000028.1:0-4444 GCA_047637555.1 Crocinitomicaceae bacterium | reverse complement strand
TTTTTTACTTCTATTTAATCTTGAGTCGTGCCTGCCGTTCTCGGTCTACGAGAGGTAATACAAGAGTCAATAGTCCATGCGCTTCATGGGCTTCGGCGAGTTCAATATCAATTTCTTCAGGTAGATCAATGGTTCGCTCGAATGCTCCCCAATACAGTTCCTCAAAGTAATTAGTATCAATGCGTCCTTCAGGCTCACTTTTACGTGATCCTTCAATGATTACTTGGTCTCGTGTTAGGCTAATATCAATTTCTGATTTTTGAATTCCTGCAACCATCGTTTTAACAATAATTGCATTATTCACTCGGTACATATCGATTGATAGTTCACCAATATCTTCCTCATATACTCCAGGTTCCTCTTCCTCAGATTTAATTTCCTTCTCTTTTTCCTCTTTCAGGTATTCTCCATCCATTTCTTTATACTCTTCCTCAGTATTGAATTTAATGCTTCCTGTTAATTTTTCAAAAAAGTTTTTTTTATTTGTCATAGTGATGTTGTTAGCTTTAGAATTAATGATTGACTCGTCTGACTCTCTCAAACATGGCGATAATAAATAGTGTTACAACCCAGAGAATTCCTAAGGTTAAGAGCCCATTAATTTCTCCATACTTAATTATAAAGTAGTTGAAAAAGGTATGCAATATAATAACAATCCCTAATCCAATTGCGCCAAACATAATTTTGGTACTTCTTTTTTTATAAAAGACTAAACCAATGATTAATCCCAAAAGTGCTGCAAGGATGCTATGGAGAATACTTGCACCCAAAAATCGTAATGTCCCCGTTTCAATAATGAAAGAAATATTTTGTTGGAGACTGGGTTCCAGGAGGAATAGAACGTTTTCAGCCGTCGCAAAGCCAAGTGCTCCGGTGATTAAATAAATTGCATAATCTATTGGTTCATCTAAATACGATGAATTAAACGCAATCATAAATACGGCTCCAAATTTAACAATTTCCTCCGCTGCTGCAAATATTATAATTTTTGTTATTCCAATTGCCCCAAAATATTTTACTAATTGTTCCAAGGGCAGAACAAGAAAAACCGCCAGGGCTCCTGCAAAGAAGGTCAGTATTAATAATCCCCGTGGTTCAGGATGAAAACGATCTTCTCTGAGCCAAAAAAACAACCATAATAATGTAGGAATAACTCCAGTCAGGAGTATTGTCCATATTACTTCGGTTGTTATAAGTGGGGCCATAATACAGTCATAAGTATATCACGGTCAGTATCATTTTTGAGATCCTGCCAGATTTCTTCGGTAATAAATGGCATAAAAGGATGAAGAGTAATAATAATATTTTTTAGTGTGAGGAGTAAAAAATGTCTCCGAGACAGGATTTCTGATTCTGTTCCATAGTTAAAAATATCTTTTGATTCTTCTAATATTTCAGATGCAAAAGTGTCCCATGCGTAATGATATAATTTTTCAGATACAAGGTAATATTTGAATTCATTCATTTCTTTGGTTACTTCGGCAATAAGGTTTTTTTGCTTATTGATAAGTTCTTGATCTCGAGGTGAAAAATCAACAGGAGTATTCTTATCAATAGATTCAGTTTCTGTTAGAACAAAACGCGTAATATTCCATAATTTATTTCCAAATTTACTATAGGCTTTGATCTTGTTTTCATCAAGGTTCACATCGTTACCTGGACCATTTCCAACAATAAGTGCCATACGTAATGAATCTGTTCCATATTTTTCAATCAAGTCTACAGGGTCAACAATGTTTCCTAGAGATTTAGACATTTTTTGTCCTTTGGCATCACGCACGAGTCCGTGAAGATATACCGTTTCAAATGGAATATCTCCTAGTAAATAGGTAGTCATAAGTATCATACGCGCAACCCAAAAGAAGATAATATCGTGCCCTGTTTCAAGGATTTGAGTGGGGTGATAGGTTTGAAAATCAGCTGCATCAGTGTTTGGCCAACCTAATGTTGAGAATGTCCATAATCCTGAAGAGAACCATGTATCAAGAGTATCTTCATCTTGAATCCAATCATCACCTTTTGGAGCTTCTGTACCTACAAAAATTTCTTTTCCTTTATACCAAACAGGAATTCGGTGACCATACCAGATTTGACGTGAGATATTCCAATCACGTAAATTATTAATCCAGTTAAAATAAATTTTCTCAAACCGATCTGGAAGGATATTGATTTGGTTATTACTCACAGCAGTAAGCATTAGCTGTTTTAATGTAACCATTGATCCAGATGGAATACTTTCAATTTTTGAATCTTTAAGTTTAAATTCTTTGGTAACATCAATCCACCATTGTAGTTTAGGTAATGGTTCAACTACAGCACCTGTTCGCTCTGCAGTTCCAACGCTTTGTATTATATCTTCTTCTGAAATCATCAGTCCTTCTGATTTTAACCATTCTACAACAACAGCACGTGCTGGTTCAACCTTCATACCAATGACTCCCTCCATTCCACATGTCATTTTTCCGTATTCGTTAATAACCTGTTTTAAGGGTAGCGTATGACGATTTGCTATTTCCCAATCTGCCATTGAATGTGCAGGGGTTACTCCTAGCGCGCCAACGCCAAATTCTGGATCAACATAGTCATCCGCAATAATTTTAACCGTAACGTCTTCTCCAGCAAAAATAAACGAATATTCCTTTCCTATATATTCTGCGTAACGAGCGTCATCAGGATGCACCGCAACAGCGGTATCTCCAATTTTTGTTTCTGGCCTTGTTGTTGCGATAGGGAAAGGGAAGTCGTGTGAGTATTTAAAGGTATACATTTTCCCTTTTCGTTCTTCTCGCACAACCTCATCATCCGAGATAGTGGTTTGACCTTTTGGATCCCAGTTTACAATACGTTCTTTCTTGTAAATTAATCCATCCTCATACATTCGTTTAAAGGCTGTATAGACGGCTTTTTCTCGTGGTTTGTCTAGCGTAAAGGCTTCACGTGACCAGTCTAGTGAAGCTCCCATTTTCTTACACTGAGAAACTATTGTGTCGTGGGATTCTTGCGCAAATCCATTAACTCGCTCTAAAAAACCTTCACGACCAAGGTCATGTCTACGAATTTTTTCTTTTTGAAGAATTTTTTCAACCTTTGATTGTGTTGCAATTGCGGCGTGATCAGTTCCAGGCAACCAGAGCGTTCTTTTTCCAAGCATTCGTTGGAAACGAACCATAATATCCTGAATAGCTAGCATTGATGCATGACCGGTGTGCAATGTTCCGGTTACATTAGGAGGAGGAAGCACTATTGAAAAAGGCTCTGCATCAGGTGATGTCAGCTTTTCTTTAATCATTGTATCTGGATTATAGAAACCAGAATCTTCCCATATTTTTGATATACGATCTTCTGTATTTGCTGAGTCATAAGGACTTAAAAATTTCTCATTCATACGAAACATCCTATCATATTGTTGTATATTTTAAAGAATAATAATTACTAAATTATAAAAAATCTACAATTTTAAATTACTTAGTGCCACTAATTCCCTCTGCGAAATGGTGGTATTTTTTTTATACATCATTCCTATAAACCCAGCCGTAGCAATCATTAAACTATTATCCCCACACATTCTTTTCTCTGGAAGATACAATTCAATACCATATTTTTCAGTGAGATTTCTAAACGAAGCAGAGATAAAATCATTTGCAGAAACTCCTCCTGCAATAATAAGCCCTTGGGCTGCATATTCTTCTATGGCTTGTGAGGTTTTTTTAATGAGCACATCTGTCACGGCATGTTCGAACTCTCGTGCGATATCTGCAATTATTTGATCGCTGTAAAGTTCTTGTTTTTTAAGATCCACAATTAAATATCGTACTGCTGTTTTTAAACCTGAGAATGAAAAACGATAATCTTTTGAATGTAACATCGGACGAGGTAATTGAATAAGTTCATTTTCCTGACCAGCCGCAGCAGCCTTTGATATTTTCGGACCTCCAGGATATTTCATATCTAGCATTCTTGCCACCTTGTCAAAGGCTTCGCCGACAGCATCATCAGTAGTTTCTCCTATTATTTCATACTCACCCCAGTCTTTTACTAAAACCAATTGAGTGTGACCACCAGAGATCAGCAGCGAAATCATAGGAAAATTAAAGTCTGTGGGTAATTGTAGAGCCATTTCCTGATGCAAATAATCTTTCTTTAAAAGTATAGAGGTAATGTGACCTTCCATATGATTCACAGGAACAATTGGGATATCCCAAAACAACGAGAGTGCACGTGCAAAATTAACCCCAACCCATAATGCAGGAGCTAGTCCAGGGCCATGAGTAACCATTATCATATCAATATCCGGCTGTTCAATAGTTTCAAGAAGGAGTGTTAACCCATCAAAAAGCTCTGGTTCACGCTCCAGAATTATTTTAACCTCATCTTTGTTCGTGAGAGTAGTTATTGATTCTGTATATAAATGAGCTTCAATGAGAGCTTGTCTCAGGAGGGGGCC
>JBLIKX010000027.1:0-5443 GCA_047637555.1 Crocinitomicaceae bacterium | reverse complement strand
AACTCATTGAGTTGTTTTTAAATTATAAATTTGCGCTGTGGTAAACGTTCTGTATATCATCATTTTCTTCTAATAGTTCAATAATATTTTCTAATATTTCTTTTGATGTGTCGTCAATATCCATAGGTATATTGGCAACCCAGTCGCGATTTTCATCTTGGGTGAAATTCCAAGCCACTGACCCTGTTGCCCCAAAGGTTCCGCCGTTCTTTGTTAGGATTGTTTTTACATCTTGATTGGTTCTGTTGGTATTATCGGTCAGCCCAGTAATAATTATACCAACTCCTGATGGGCCGTAGGCTTCATACATAACTTCAGTGGTGTCACCAGCTTCAGATGCTTTCTTGACGGCACGTTCAACGTTTTCTTTTGGCATATTTTCCTTATAGGCTTTTTTGATCGCAGCTGATAGTCCTGCTGAGCTAAGGTCTCCGTTTGATTTTTTGGCTTCAACTTGAATGAGTCGAACCAGTTTACTAAATACTTTTGCTTTTTTTGCATTATTGTCTGCAATCTTTCCTTGTTTTTTGTGTGATGATCCCATATAAAATAATTCTAATAGTTAAGAACCATTTAATCAAGAGTGGTAGATAATATTGTTCTTCAGTGGTGAGGGTTAATTTCTATTGAGACTCTTCAACAAGATTATTAAATAAAGGTATACAGAGAGATAATTCACTTCCTTGTTTTTATTTTTTTGGATTGTAACCTATTAGAATTGATAAAAAACCACAAGGTAAAAACTAGTGGTTATTTTTCAACATACTTTTTGTTAAAATGTTTATATGCTTCCTCGGTTGCGACACGTCCACGTGAGGTTAGATCTAAAAGTCCCTTTTGAATAAGATAGGGTTCAATAACTGATTCAATTGATTCAACCTCCTCATGGGTTGCTGTCGCTATTGTCTTGACACCAACAGGTCCACCATTAAAGGTGTCTATTATTGCCAACAGGACATCACGATCTGTTTGGCGGAGACCTAACTCATCCACGCCAATCATTGCCAGTGCAGCAAGGACAGTGTCTTCGGTAATACCTGTTTTATGAACTTCTGCATAATCTCTAATTCTTTTTAGAAAATAGTTTGCAGTTCGAGGTGTTGAACGGCTACGTCGTGCAATAGCATGAACCCCACCATCAGTAATTTTAATATTTAATTTACCAGCTGACTGATAAATAATTTTTTCCATTTCAAGATGGCTATAGAACTCTAATTTAAATACTCCTCCAGAAAACCGAGAACGTAATGGAGCAGAAAGACTGGCGATTTTTGTTGTTGCTGCTATTAGAGTAAAGGGAGGCAAGTCCAACTGTATAGTTCGTGCCGAAGGCCCCTTACCTATAATAATATCTAATACCCCAGATTCCATTGCAGGATAGAGAACCTCCTCTATGTTCGTGTTCAGTCGATGGATCTCATCGATAAATAAGATATCACCATCAGAGAGATTTGTTAGTATACTAGCTAAATCACCAACCTTTTCAATCGCAGGTCCAGAGGTTATTTTTATGTCAGTTTTCATTTCTTTTGCAATAAGGTGCGACAGCGTAGTTTTACCTAATCCAGGAGGTCCATAAAAAAGAATATGTTCTGGTTGCTGTTTTCTACCTGCAGCAGCCGTTAAGAGAATATGTAAATTATCTTTTATTGATTGCTGACCAATATATTCATCCCATGTAGTGGGTCGCAATTGTGGATCAAGAATTTGTGTTGTTGGAACATCTGACATACCACCTAGTATAACTCAATGGCTCTGGATCATATAGTGCTTGACATAAATAGGTTATTCACATATTATTAACAGTTCCCACTAGCCATGTGTAAAGTACCATGATATATTCTTATTTGTAGTCAGGGCTTGAAAGGATACTAAGAACTTGACAAATTTATCATATGTGATAAATTAAAGTTAACTTAATAAAAACCTTGAGAACATTAATCTCTAAATAATCAGATCTCGCGAATTTGGCTCTGCGGATAGGATCGTTTGGGACTCACCCTAGTAGTGACCATCCTGAATGTCTCGTTAAAGTACAGTCATCCTTTATTTATAAAGTTTTGTTTCTGACTTGTTTAGAGTTTAATGACCTCAAAAAAAAGACACTTATGTAATAAGTGTCTTTTTTCTCTATGAATAATAAAAGATGCTCTTCCATACCTAATACGTTATAATAATAGTATTATGGTGAACTTTGATAACACGCGACAAGCAAAAAAAATCCAAGAGATTAGAAACAAAGAAGAGGAGTCATTCGTAGAGCGAATATCCGAAAAATTTAATCTTCCCTATATTGATTTATCAGGTACAACTATTGAAACTGATGCCTTGGTTACAATTCCTGAAGAGAAAGCACGCCTAGCCCTACTGACTCCATTCAAAATAATAGGTAATGACTTGTATATCGGGGTTAAATCTCCAAATTTACCCGAGACAAAAAAAGCAATTGAAAAACTTTCTCAAGATTTTAATTTAGGAATATACATGATATCGACGCGAAGTTTAAATAAGGCTTGGGAACGATATGCAGATGTTTCAAAAGCTCAAAATACACGCGGAGGTTTTCTAGATATTTCTCCTGAAGAACTAGAACGTCTCGCAAGGTCTATAAAGACAAACGAAGATATCAAAGAGGCTTTTGATGGCGTACTGCAAAGTAATCATTTAAAGAAAACAACTAAATTAATGGAAATAATTTTTGGTGCAGCTATTGCAACAAAATCCTCAGATATTCATATTGAAGCCCAAGACGAGCTGGTGCGTATTCGTTTTCGTCAGGATGGGGTACTACAAGACATCACTACTTTTGATCCTGAATCATATAGGAAACTTCTGTCTCGAATCAAACTTCTTTCAGAGATGAAGATTACTCAAAATGAACAAGCTCAAGATGGTCGTTTTACTATTGATTACGATGACAAAGAGATTGAGGTTCGAGTATCGGTGATTCCAAGTGCCTACGGAGAATCCTTTGTTATGCGTATTTTGAATCCAGACGGGATTAACGTTGGTATTGAGAATCTTGGTATTGAACCACGTTTGTTTGAAATTCTGATGAAGGAAATTAAAAAACCTAACGGAATGATTCTTACGACAGGGCCAACAGGATCAGGAAAAACAACAACACTCTATTCGCTGATGAACCATGTCTATAATCCAGAGGTAAAGATTCTAACTATTGAAGACCCAATTGAATATCATCTCGCAGGAATTACTCAGACGCAGGTGAATCGGCAAAAAGGGTATGATTTCTTGTCAGGATTGCGTTCAGCTCTTCGTCAAGATCCAGACATCGTAATGGTAGGTGAGATTCGTGATAGTGAAACAGCTAGTATTGCTGTGAACGCATCGCTAACAGGTCATCTAGTTCTCTCTACACTTCATACGAACTCGGCAGCTGGTGTTATTCCGCGATTGATTGATCTTGGTGTATCCCCACAGATTTTGGCTGCTGCCTTGTCAGTATCATTAGCACAACGTTTGGTACGAAAGGTCTGCGAACCTTGTAAGGAACATTATGATCCATCCCCGGAAGATGAAGAATTGCTACGTGATATTCTCAGGGATGCGGTAAAAAATGATAAACCAATTCATGAATATGGGCTCTCTGAAAACCAAGAAATTAAACTTACACGTGGAAAGGGTTGTGAGAAATGTAACGGAACAGGATACAAAGGGCGAATAGGTATTTTTGAGGCTATCATTACTGATGATTTAATTGAAGAAATTTTAAACAAATCTCCAACCGAACAAGAAGTGCGTCGGATTGCTCAAAAACAAGGACTATTGAATATGCGTGAGGATGGGGTTATTAAAATTTTAAAAGGAACAACTAGTCTGGATGAAGTTCGAAAGGTTGTTGATCTTTATATTAAAAATATTACTAAAACAGATAACAGTACTGAGCCTATGGTAAGCGCAGAATCAATTATTAAATTAGATGCAATGAATCCAGAGGCATTATTTAATAGTAAGAGCATTGAAATATCTCTCCTTGTTGATTATCTAAAAAAACTTGAAAATGAACAATTAATAAATCCCGAAAAAGATGTTACTCCTCATATTCATCAATTACGTATAACTATTAATGATTTATTAAAACAATCAAATGCTGAAGACGTTTTTGATGAAAAAGAAAATTTTGCACAAACCCATAAAACATTTTCACGTATCGTAGATGACTTAGGCGAGTTGCATGATCATGCAACTCAAAATCCAAACATTGATATGTCACAAAAATTACGACGCGTACGAGAAGAAATTGAACATCATGGACTCCAAAAAACAATCTCATAAGAGATTGTTTTTAGTATGTGGATAGCATGGATAATTATTGACAATATTGACAAAGCTGGTATATTCAATTTAGAAATCAATGTATCACGCCCTAAATAAAAGAGGCATCTAAAAACAATTTAATGAAAAATATTTTAATCACTATTTTGGCAATCGTTATGTTGGGTTCTTGTAACTCATCTAAAGAGGTCGTTAATAAAACTACAAAACTAGCGTCAGCATATCAAATTAATGCTACCCCTAATGAACTTACAAAACCAAAAGTACCTAACCCAAATGGGCCAGGTTATATTACCTTAACCTCAATAACAATGGAGGAAATTAACGGGTCAATTGCTAGTTATAAAGCTTCTGGTGGAAAAGGTTTAGTAATAACTCCTCCAGCTAAAGTTTATTCTAATTCTCGAAATGAGTCAGGAGTTATTGTCAGAGATACTAAAGTTATAGGTGACAACTCGATGAAAATGAACCCAAACAGAGGTTTTCAGCTTTCTCATGCGATCAAGAAGAATCCCTCAGATACTTACCCAAATAGTTTTTGGGCAACAACTAAAGATGTTGATGGACGAACAGCTACCTTTAAAATGATTTTAGTGGAATCGCGTAGTCGTTATTATCCTGTTATGGATATAAACGATGGTGAAGGAGTTTCCTCGTCTGCAGGATATCGTTTTACCGATCCAAGCACTAGACTTCATTCATCAGTTGATATTCCAGATTTCTATATCGATAAAATCTATATAGATTTAATTTATTCTGATGACAGAGTGTCTAAAACCGGTGGGTACGATTTACCAACGGTTAAGCGAACCTTTAATTGAAGCTCAGGAGCTAGGCTCGAGAGATAATACATAATAACTACCTTGAGTAGTTAGAATAATACAGCCAGAGATTTACTTCTTTGGCTTTTTTGATGAAAAGACTTGACAAATATTAAATTAAATGATATATTTATAACAAAGTCAAGGCTCCAAAAAACAAAGAGGAGTCAGTTCATTAACAACTGAATATTACTACGATTCGTAGATGTTCGTGCTAATACCAGGAACTGACTCTTTTCTCTAGATAATCACTTGTCTAAGGAAAAGAGTCAGTAACAGAGTGTTACCGATAATTTTTAATTAAAAACATCTACAATGAAAAATTT
>JBLIKX010000026.1:0-5555 GCA_047637555.1 Crocinitomicaceae bacterium | reverse complement strand
TCAAAACCTCTTACGACCTCTGTGATACCGTAATCAAAAGGTACAATTTGAAATTGATCAAGTGTTTCTTGGGTGATTGTACCAGTTTCATTGAATTGTTGAACCATAAGGTTAAAAAACTCATAAGGGTATGCTCCACTCACAGGAATTGCTTGGGTATCAGTTATAACCAAATTAAATGGCGTTCCTATTCCTTGTAATTCCGCAAAGGCAACAATAGCATTTGTTTCATCAATATCTTCTTGGACAAGTGTTGCTATTGATGGATCAACAATACATTTTTCGTAACTTCGTCCTGATAGACCTGCTTCTTTGGCTAGTAATTTAATATTAGCTGCTGGTCCTTCAACTGTTTTTGCAATGCCAAGACCTCCACCGAGACTTGAAAGAACAATAGCAATAATTGAAAAAACAATAGCAATATTTGATTTTAAATCTGCGTTCATTATATTTTTGTGATTATTAATAAATAACACAGCAAGTATAGCAGAAAGTAGTCGGAAGGTATATTCACTTTTCGTAAATTGTTTTTATATTGTGACTGTTTATACTGTTACTATGTTACTAACACTGTTATCAATCTTACAACGTAAAAAAAATATTATCTCCTTGTTAATTATGAGCTTTGTTATTTTTACTCTACTTAGAGTTATACCAGTGTATAAAGTTCTCAGAAATTCTCTCCGCATCTCTAACCTTAGTATCGGACGCAAATTTGAATTATTTTATGAGTATATTTTTGGTTCATTTATGCTTAGCTCTTCAGGAGAACAATTTCTTATTATTATACTTTCAATTTTAACGGCATTAAATATTATTTTATTTACTATTTATGCTCAGCGTCAAAAGAGTATCCTCTCAGGAAGAAGTTTTGTGGCAAGTATTTCAGGCATGGTTTTAGGTCTTTTTGGTGTTGGCTGCCTTTCATGTGGTGTTCTTATTTTAGCACCATTGATTACCTTTTTAGGACTTGGTGCGTATGCGAGTGGTTTTGTTGAATATGCATTTCTCTTGGCAAGTATTGGTGTATTATTTGTTCTTATTTCAAATTGCTACTTAATAAAGAAGATATCAGAACCTTTGATTTGTTTATCCAAATAGTTTATCACCAAATAATCTTCATTATTTGGTGATATCAATGGGTTTTTTTTATAGCACTTTTGTATTACAGTGTGTATATGAATAGTGAAGAAATTCGAAATAAAATAAGCAATTATGAACAAGAAATGTATTCATCTGAATTCTGGCAAGATAAGGAGCGAGCTCAATTAGTACTCTCTGAAATAGAACGATATAAAAATGAGCTCCTTGGGGACACAAAATATGATAAGGGAAACGCTATTGTTTCTATTTTTGCTGGGGCTGGAGGAGATGATGCTGAAGATTTTGTACGAATATTATTTGAAATGTACCAATCATTTGCTGAAAATAAAAATTATATGATAAATATACTTGATGAAACAGCCAATAATTTAAAAGGCTTTAGAAATATTTCATTTGAAATAATTGGTAAAAAAGTATTTGGTAATTTACGCGGCGAATCAGGAGTTCACCGACTTGTTCGTAAGTCTCCATTTAACAAACAAGGTAAACGTCAAACAGGCTTCGCACTCGTTGAGGTTCTTCCAGAAATTAAAACTAATGATTTTGAATTGAGTGAATCTGATTTAGAAGTTAGCTTTGCGCGATCAGGAGGTGCTGGCGGGCAGAATGTTAATAAACGAGAAACTGCTGTTCGCATGGTTCATCTTCAAACTGGTTTATCTGTTTTTATTTCAGAAGGTCGTACTCAAGAATCAAATCGTTCTCGCGCCTTGGAAATTATGCGAGCAAAACTTTATAAAAAACATATAGAGGACCAAGAGAAGCGCGCAAAAGGTCTCACTATTTCAGATAAAGTTTCAATTGAATGGGGAAGTCAGATGAGGTCATATGTTATGGACCCATATCAAATGGTAAAAGATCACATTAAGGGAATAGAAACAAATGATATTGATTCAGTATTTGCTGGAAACATTGAGATTTTTATTGCATCTTAATTTTTTTAAAAAAATACCTTTGGCGTGTTTTTTCTTTGTGTTAAAATAGAAACATAATGATTGTATTCGAAAAAGTTTCAAAGGCCTACCAAAGAAATAATACGTCGGTCCATGATATAGATTTTAAAATTAAAAAAGGTGAATTCATTACTTTTATTGGTCCTTCAGGTGCAGGAAAGACAACGCTCCTACGCTTGCTTCTTGCTGAGGAAAAACCAACATCTGGAGCAGTTTATTTTGACGGCGTAAATATTCATAATCTCAGGCGTTCCGATTTACCAAAGTATCGACAACGTATTGGTGTAGTTTTTCAAGATTATAAATTACTTGAAAATAAGACCGTATATGAGAACGTAGCTTTTGCCATGGAGATGATCGGTAAAAATGACAGCGAGATTAAAGCTGACGTTCCCCATGCATTGGAATTAGTTGGTTTAGAGAATAAAGGGTTTAGTTTCCCAGAGCAACTCTCAGGAGGTGAACAACAAAGATTAGCTATTGCTCGAGCTATCATTAATCAACCTGATGTCCTTGTTGCAGATGAGCCAACAGGATCACTTGATCCAGAGGGTTCACAAGGTGTTCTTAGTATTTTAAAAAAGATTAATGAATTAGGAACAACCGTAATTTTAGCAACTCATGATAGGGATGTGGTAAATAGTCTTAAAAGAAGAGTAGTTAGGATTGAAGAAGGTCGCATTACTCACGATAAGGAACAGGGTGGATATCACTCAAATTAAGTATTATGTCATTACGATTAGATTTAAAAAGAATCATCCGTGAAGGTTTGATTAATTTCTGGAGAAACAAGCTCGTATCATTTTCAACAGTAGTTGTTATGACAATGGCTTTATTGGTAATGAGTTCATTATTATTTTTAAATGCAGTGTTAGGTTTTTCTTTGCAGCAACTTCAAGATAGGGTTGATGTAAACGTATACTTTTTTCCTGATGTGCCTGAAACTGAGATTGCAGCCCTGCAGGAAAAAATTGAAATTATTTCTGAAGTACGTGATGTGCAATATGTCTCGCGAGAACAAGCATTTATTGATTTTCAAGAACGACACCAAGGAGATGATTTGATTAATAGATCTCTTGAAGAGCTTGGAGATAATCCTCTTGGAGCATCTCTTAATATTCGCGCCTATGAGTCAACACAGTACGAGGCAGTAATTACTGCAATTGAATCAGAGCCAGCTGTGGCTAATTCTGAATTTGTTGAGCGAATTAATTATTACGATAATAAAACATTAATTGACCGCTTGAATGAATTTAGTACTATCATTAGTTTAGTTGCCTATGCAGTTAGTATTTTCTTAGGAATTATCGCCTTACTGGTAGTTCTCTCTACAATGCGTATTGCAATCTTTGCAGCAAAAAAAGAAATACGAATTAAAAGACTTGTTGGGGCAGAGCATCGTTATACACGGGGCCCATTCCTCGTAATGGGTGGTTTTTATGGACTCTTTGCGGCTCTTCTGACTATGATGGCCTTGTACCCAATGATGCGCTGGGTTGGGATATATACAAAAACCTTTTTTGGTGGAATGGATATCTTTAATTATTATCTTCTGAATTTAATTCCTATATTTATTATATTACTATCAATTGGGATGATAATTGGAATTGTATCAAGTCGTATAGCAACAGGTAAATATTTACGAGTCTAAAAACACCATTAGGTGTTTTTAAATTTTAAATTTTAATTATTTTTTGAGTATGTATTCTTAATATAATAAAGTTGAAACACTATACAAAAAATAACAAATAAAGGATTTATATTCTTTGAACTCCTTGCTGTAAGAGCAAAAATGGGAATACTAGTAACAATCGTTATCTCATTAAGAATAGCTGATATGTCTAGAAAATCTACACTCTCAATCAAGAAAACTAAGGTAGAATGAGAATATCTTAAAATTAGCTATGTTACTTAATATGATGTAGTAACAAAAGCTGGTGAAATGTGAGAAGTAGAACTAGAAAGGTCTTTTCCTGGTAATTTAGTGAATATAGATTCTCTTGGTCATTGTATAAAACACTACTCTGAGACTACAATTACTGACTATGGTTCAAGTATCAATATTAATCTTTATACTTATGGAAATCTTTGAGTTGCCATTTTTAAATTAAAAAAGGTAATGCCCTTAAAACCTATGTATTGCAACATAAAAATCCCTACGATGTTATCGCACGAGCTGATTATACGGAACTGTGTCCTGATCTTTGACACAAAGAGATGTTAAATGAACCTGTCAGATTGACTATATATTTGGGGTCAAAATAAAAAAGACCTAAATCAGGTCTTTTTTATTACAGCGATTATTTACTAACGTAAACAACTAACATTACATCCTCAGTAGCTTTTAAGAAATAACGAGTGTTTGTTATACCTGCTTTTAGTGTGTGCTTGAAATATTTAATGATGTTTGGCGGTATTGTTTAGAATAAAAAAACTTTGTTTAAAGGTATTTTAATTTTCCATATAGAATTATGTATACTTTTTTTAAATTGTAGAAAAAAGAATCCTAACGCTCTTGAAAATATATCCCCAGTATAAACCTGAGGTAAATCGTCATGACCAAGTTAAACAAAATACTCTATTTTTCATATATTAAAGAAAAAGTTACCCGTGAGGAAATACATCTAGTTCTTTTGTTAATTTCCACCAAAACATCGGTCAGGACCGCCCACCCAATCCCCATTAGTTCCTGTATACTTATCCCTACAATATTTTGGATTTGGTCCTAGTTCATAAAAGTCATTATAATATCCTCCATCAGTTTCATCTAAGGGTGAAGCTTCTAACTTCACCAACATTCCATAGTTTTGGTAATTTTGACTTGATTTTGATTTATAGTAAAAACTTGAAGCATTTTGAGTTGATGCATCACGATAATATTTACCCTGTAAATCTATAGGGATATATGGTGCCATGGCAGATTCAAGAGCTGCGATACCAGTAGTTCCACCATTTTCTGTATTCGCTGTTATTGGTGGATACTGACTATAATCCAAATAATACATCTCAAGAGCGGTTTCAAAGTTCTTCATTTCAGCGATTCGACGTGCATCACGAGCTCGAGTTCGAGCAGCTCCTAAGGAAGAGAGTACTACGGTAGCGAGTATTCCTATGATGGCTACTACTACAAGGAGTTCAATAAGGGTGAAGCCTTTTTGTTTCAGTGTTTTCATATGTAAATATTATACATGAGAATATTTTTATATTCAAACAGTAATTAAGAAAGGGTTTACTCATCAAAAAATAACATTGAGATATATAGCTCTTTTAAGGATTTCACAGCCTTAAATATTGGTTTGCTGGCCGTCTGGGATGATGTTCGAACTTTTATATCCCAGAAATACTCTTGAAATGTTTGATAACGTTTGGCCTTAGTATTTAAATTAAAAACACCTTGTTTAAAGGTGTCTTCAATTTCCACATAGAATTATGTATTCCTTTTTAGATCGAGAACAATCAAAGCTTATGCTTATTCTTTTAGGGTTCCTGACATATCGG
>JBLIKX010000025.1:0-5566 GCA_047637555.1 Crocinitomicaceae bacterium | reverse complement strand
GCTATAACTAGGAAGTCTTCTTTCTTTAACATAAAAGTTTCTTAATTTTTCTATTCTGTCTTCAAACATATTTAAATTATATATCGGACGTTCGTCCTATGCAAGTATTTTAAAAAAATATTCACTTTAGAATGTTTTAATTCAATTACACCGTATTTAAGTTAATTCATGGTTATAATAGGAAACTTTAGATGAATAGAATAAAATAAATGCAAATTATTTGCATTTATTTTAGAATTTGTCTATTATGGTTATGAGATTAAATGTCTTTGGTTGTAGGTTTTAGTAGTTCTTCGTTCGTTCTTACTAAAATCTACAAGCGAAGATAGTTATAAAAACAAAAAAAATATCTTCTCGTACTAGGCACTAAATAGAGGGACTTCATGGTTAGGATACCGAACCTTTGGTAATAGAATATGGATTTTAAGGGGTTTATTATTTTTTTTGAATAAATGCATGAATACCTTTCATACTGCAATCAAATTGATCAATCGCAGTTGGTACATTGTTTATGTATGCAATTTTCTGCACTGGTTCTGCAATACCAATTGCATAAGCCAGTTCTACCCGGACCTCGTTGGCGATATGTTTCGTCAGTAATTGCTGGGCAATATGTTGTGCATATTTTGCTCCACTACGATCAACCTTGGTCCAATCTTTACCCGAGAATGCACCACCACCAACAGGAACGCGTGGTCCATATTGATCGATAACTATCTTGCGACCTGTGAGTCCTGCATCAGCTTCGAATCCGCCAAGGTGCCATTCTCCAGCTGGGTTAAGGAGTAGTATAATGTCATCAATTGCTGATTTTTTGCCTGATAACCAGTGAATAATGTCTTTAGTTAATTGTTGTATTTGTGTTCCTTGAAAGCTAGCCACGATATGAGTAATCTCATGTTTGTCATTAATAGTGATTTGAGTTTTTCCATCAACTGGATATTTCTCGTATAAATAATTACATAATGATTTTGCGAGATAGAACTCTTGTGGAATCATTTCCTCGTTATGATTACATGCATAGCCAATAACAATCCCTTGATCTCCTGCACCTCCAGAGTCCACTCCATGAGCGATTTCAGGTGATTGTTGGACAATATGGACGATAACATCATAAGTATCAAAACCTGTGATCTCTGCGACTATTTTTTCGTATTGCAATTGGGTAATGTTTCCTGTACTCGTGACCTCACCAACGATGAAGACCTTGCCATGTCCGCCAAGGGTTTCAACAGCAACGCGACTATTTGGGTCTTGGGAAATAAATGATTCTAATATTGCATCTGATATACGATCACACATTTTGTCGGGATGTTTTGGCGATACGTATTCTGCGGTAAATGTTTTCTTTGTTTTCATAAAATAAAAGTATATTAATTAAATAATATACTTTCATCGATTCTCTCTGAGTTTGGGTCATCAGCTGTAAAGGGAGCACCGTTTTGATTTCTCAAATGGTTGCTGGTAGGTCATAGAGTTACATCTCTCGCTACACTCTCGATGAAAGTGATATTAGTATATCATATTTGCAAGTATGCAAGATATCTCTGTTTTGCAAGATGGAAAATATTATTGATGTAGAAAATAATTGAAGGATACCCTTTTCCTCAGACAACTATTAAAATATCTTTTGGAATTGATTTCATATAACAAAATCTACCAAAGTTCTGAAGTAACATTATATAAACTAAAAAACCTATAAATATTAAAAGCTGGTTCCCTTCATGGTTAGGATACGGAATCTATCCAGTATATAAGTAGATCTTTGATTGATAACTGTTGTTTTCTCAGTTCTTTTAAAACAAGAGAAGTATCAGTCAGCAAAAAAACAGCATAAGAAAAACCAACATTTCTGTTAATCTTTTAACTAAACCTCTTTCAATAAACTTTGAATTTCGTTATGCCTTTCAATTACTGCTTTTTGTTCACTGCTCATTGATTTATCTTTTTCTATTTCTAAAAATACAATTCCCATCCTAGTATCTCCAATCTTTTCCGTAGATGTTGATAATTCTCTTAGACTATTTTTTTCATATAAAACTCCCATTTTTTCTTCAACCAGTTTTTTTATACTATATAGTTTTTGATATGCCTCATTTTGCTCTACTTTCTTTGATTTAAGATTATCTCTTTCAAGAGTTAATCTGCTTAGCCCTCTTTTAAAGTAGCTACCTTTCACTTTTGATATTTCTTGATCCATATTCAAGATATCAGAATGAAAAGTATTAGACTCATATTTATCTAAACCTTCTTTAATATCCAACTGATTATGACGACCATTATATTTTGTAACCTTTAGGTCTTCAAATTGAGGTAGGTGATAAACATCATCTCCACCTAAGGTCTTATACTCTTCAACCAAATTTTGATATTCAGCTATTAGCTCTTCTTTGTCAGAAATGAATTTCTCAGCATTATTTTCTTGCCACTTTGATTCTTGAATAATTTGCCACTTATTTTTAATAGTATCTGTTAGCTCGATATCAGCTAATTCATTATTAAGAGCTTCTAGCTCTTTCACAGCTAATTCTTCCTTACCTGTAGTAGTTTTAGGATAAAGTTCTTCTAACCGTGAATCTAATTCTGTAATAGATTCTTCAAAACCTTTTTGAGATTCAATAGTTTCTATTTTTTCAGAACCTACTTCCTTCCACTGTTTCTTTGCTCCAGAAAAGATTTTATCAAAGTTATCCCTCACGTATTGTAGGGTTTTAATGTTTTTTATTTTATCTCCTTTCTTGTTTCCTTCATCATCATCTATCTCATGGAGAAGATATTCACCCTGAGTATCTTTTAACCATTTTGCTTCATCAATGACCTTCCCATATTCAGCAATCATTTCTTCTTGAGTACCCGTAATATCAGCAATACGTTCTTTTAATTGTATTACTTGTTCTGAATAAGCTTGATTCTGATCACCAACAAGTTCGTATTGAGTATCAGTATTTTCCTGACTCTGAATTTCTTGTTCTTTTTCTAATGCTTCTTCCTGAGATTTCTTTACTTCATTCTCAGCATTCATTTTTTTAATTCTATCTAGTGGATTTTCAAATGACATAGAAATATTATAACTTATTTTGTTAGTAAATATAAATTTATATTACATAATATATATATTAAAGTCAATATATAAAGTTCCGTAGTCCCAAAAGGGGTTTCATTTTTGTAGCTAAAAAACCCCTTATAAATACGGTTTTTCAATGACTGGACGAGTTCAGAACTCTGAAAAGGCAGGAAATAAGTTTATAACTGGATAAAACAGAATATTTTTTTGACAAAATATTAATATTAGATATGGTTAAATAAACATTAAAACAAAAAAAATGGGAAAAAGTATCAAAAATTATTCAATCACAAAATTTCGAGTATGGGCTTTGATAGCTACGTTATTATTTGGTGTGTTTCTTTACCTACAACTAATATATTATCTGATCCCTGGGGGTATTAAGTTTTTTTCAAAAGAAGTAAATCTACTTACACTTTATGATATTCATTATATGTGGATACCTATTATTTCTTACGTACTGACTTCTATTGAAATTATATTGATTACAATGATGATTTCTGGAAAAAAATTGAAATATCCAAAAGGTAATCCATTTGAGTTATTTGGATTAATAGATGGTTTGGTAAGTGGCTTAGTAGTTGGCTTGTTAGTTGGCTTGTTAGCTGGTTTAATAGGTGGCTTTGTAATTGGCTTAGTACTTGGATTAGTACTTTGCTTAGTATTTCGCTTAATATTTGGTTTAATAGGTGGTTTAATAGGTGGCTTAGTACTTGGCTTATTAAGTGGTTTATTTGGTGGGTTAATACTTGGCTTATTAGGCGGTTTAATAGGTGGTTTAAAAGGTGGCTTAGTATCTGAGTCTGAGCTAGAACCTGTAACAATTAAATAAATATAAAAACGAGATGTCATGAGCTATAAATACAAAAAGTATACAAAACTCAATCCTCATGAAAAGAAAATTCTTTTAGAATGGTGGGGTTCAGAAACGACTAAAGAGCCTCATATGATAACAGAAAGTCCAGAAAATTTAGAGGCTAATTTAATTGAAGGTGTTATTGTTTATAAAAATAATAAAATAATTGCAGCCTCAGGAATATTTCCTGCAAGAACAAATTCACATCAAGAAATTTACCATAACAATTTTTTTGTTGTTGAATTAGGTTCAAACTATGTTGATCCTAATGACAGAGAAAAAGGAATAGGTAAACAGCTTCTTGTAATGCGTCTAAAAATATGTTCTAAAAATAAATGGTTTCCTGTTTCTGTGACAACTAATAAAACGATGCAGCATATTTTTAAAACTAATGGCGGTATTGATATGGACAACAAACCTATTTTTGAAAAAATAAGAAAAGACTTATGTATATGTAAAATAATTAGTCCAGAGTGTAAAGCTTGTCCTCTCCAGGAAAAAGGTGGGTGGGTATTTATGAACTTAGGATGATATTCTATATAAAAGATATGAAGTCATATGTAAAACTAAATAAAAGCAAAAGACCTTCTTATGAAGGTCTTTTTTATTTCTCTTTTGCAAAAAGAAATGCATCGGCACCAATCGAACCTTTCTCTGATGGAAAAATAATATAACCATCAATATTCATAATAATTTCATCAGTATCATTGGCGATAATTTCACCACTAGATACCTTATCAAAACTAAGGTAATCTTTTGTAAAATTAAAATCTTTGGTTTGTTTTTCGTGCAGATAGTGCATTTCCATTATATCTTGAGAAATAGAATCAAAAGGGATTTTGGTTTCAATAAGATCAAAAAATTGAAGAAATTGATATGAAGTTTTTATACCCAAATCTTTAAATTTTTCCCTATGACGTAGTGACCCTAACTCGACGCATATACCAATTTTCCCATTGTTATACATGTATCCATCAGATCCGCCTTTTTCAAAGGGATCTATATTAGTGATTACTTTTGATATATGCATTTTACTTGCAAGTTCAAGAGCGTTATCAGCACAAAATGCAAAAGTAATATCTCTGTCGGAATCATCTCTGTATGCATGTAGATCTAAGAGAGCATCACATTCATCAAGAACTGACATTAACTCATCAGCCAAAAACTCTTCGTAACATCTTGATTTCTCTCTTTTGAGAAAACAACGATTTAAGTTTTTTTCTAAAAATCGAACATTTTGATTTATTGCTTTTGGGTTTGCATGTACTAAATAAACAACACCTCGTTCTATTTCTAGATTATTTATTAAATAATCAACTGCAAGTATTCCAGCTTTTTCATTTCCATGAACACCACCAAAAATAGCAACTGTCTTTCCAGGATTTCCTGAATCTATTTTAATTATTCTTGGCTTATTGTTCATAAACTTTTTATCGACTAGACTATTCTAGTTGTTATCTGCTAATACGAGAAGGAAAAGACTTTCCTATTATAGCACTAAATGGGGTCCCTTCATGGTTAGGATACGGAACTTTTCCTAGTTTTCCATACCTATAACACTCAAAAATATTCGCTTGAACCAAAGATTGAGTACGTATTCTTAGCTATAAACTCAACATAGGCAGTAATAATATCTCCCTTATCAT
>JBLIKX010000024.1:0-6697 GCA_047637555.1 Crocinitomicaceae bacterium | reverse complement strand
TAAAAACTTCTGGTTTTTCAAGCGGACCTTGAACTACGATATTTTGACCATATTCATAATCAGTATAAATATCAGTTTTTACTAAAATACGCGTCTCAATAGGTAGTGTTAATTCACCGTGCGTAATTATCTGCTCCACTTGTACCGTAAATTGAGTGTATCCTACATAAGAAATAGGTTCAGATATAATATTTCCATATACAGTTATTGACTCAGATTCAGCAACAAAGATATCAAGAATTTTAGATTGTTTTGGCTCTAAAGATGCCGAGAACCTAAGAAGTCCGAATGCTATTCCTATACACAAGACTCCAATCAACATCACATATTTTTTTTTAGAAAGGAATGATGCAAACAAAGCAAGTAAAATAGGAATCAAAACCCATACTAGTGAAATGGAAGACGTAAGAAAAAAAGAGTGTATAAAAACTCCCAATAAAAATCCTAATGATATCGCACTTAAAAACTTGACCAACATAAAACTAATTGTACTATAGATGATAAACCTTAACCAAAAAAAAATGAAAAAAATGCAAATTTTCTTTGGAATTACAATATCTCCAAAATTTAACGTTTACGTTGAAAAATTAATTGATCATGGAAAATATCTAGAAATGCAAATTTTACCTAGAAAAGACCCTATGGGTTTTTCTCCTGAAAATTTACACAAGAAAGAAGAAGAGGCCTATCTTAAAAAGATAAAAGATATTAAACTTATTCTTAATGATATGAGAAAAATTCTTTCTCAATGCGAGCTTGATAAGCAAGAAATAACCAATCTATATAAAGTAGTTCCTAAAATTGATGATGACTTTTCACGGATACGCATTAAGGCTAACTTACGTGACTTTGTAAAAACTGTATATGAGCACGATTTTGAAAGAACTAATCTTGTTGATAGTATCTATGAATTCAAGGCACTAAATGAAGTCATAAAAAAAATTCACGAAACTATACTTCTTTCGGTACAACTTCAGTTTAGATGTGAAAGTGTCAAAGAATTGCATAAAATAAATAATTTCAAAAGCTAGAATAAAATCTAGCTTTTTTTCTATAAATTTTCTATAATTTTTTTTGCATTTATTTCAAAATCTTTTTCTTTTCCATCATTTTGAATTGCTGGAAATAATTTAATATGAGCGTGCGGTACTTCTTCCCCGACTATTTTACAGATAATCATTTCTTGGCTAAATGCTTTTTGTAATGCTTTTGCAATTTTTCGAGCTAGTTGCCAATATTCATCATACAATTCAACATCCCATACCCACTTCTCTTCTTTTTTAGGAATGATGAGTGTATGACCAGGAGCCTCTGGCAAAATATCTAAAAAAACTAAAAAATTATTATCTTCATAGATTTTGTAGCAGGGTATTTCTCCATCAATGATTCTTTTAAAGATTGTTTTTTCTTTCATGTTACTATTTTAACATTTTTGATAAAAAAATTGCCTTATTAATTATTTAATGAGGACTTTTTTCTTTCTGGATTTCTTAAGAAGGCAGATCCAAAATAAGAAGTATCGGTTTCTAAAAACTGTTGAGGTAACCACGTTAAATTTACTGATTAGACATCAAGAGGCCTCGCAAGTTGATTTGGTATCTCTTAGATACAGAATACATTAAGATTCTGTCGTGCTCATCGAAAATATCTGCGGTTGCTACTGTTTATTTTGGTGCCTTTCTCATATTACTTTTTTTGTTTATTTATATTTAAAAATTGATTGTCTTTAAACAAGCAAAATATAAGCCCATGGTATACTCGAAATTATGAATAACTATACTCAATCACTCCCTATTAACAAAGACAATTCTCTCTTAGCAAAACATTCAAAACTCCTCTCTCAACTGCTGGTAAATAGAAACCTAGAAAACCTAGATGATGCACATAATTTCCTTCATCCAAAATATGACGATAATCATGACCCCTTACTTTTGCAGGGAATGGAAAAAGGTATCGAGCGTTTTTATAAGGCAATTAAAAATAATGAACGAATAACCATCTATGCAGATTATGATGCGGATGGAATACCAGGCTCAGTAATTATTGCGACACTTTTAGATAAAATTAAACATAAAAATTACGATGTTTATCTACCTCATCGCCATGATGAAGGATATGGAATCCATATTCCAGCACTCAAGAAAATAAAGAAATCAGGATCGACGCTGATTATAACTATTGATGTAGGTATTACCGCCCATTCTGCTGCTGATTGGTGTAATGAAAATGATATAGATTTGCTGATTACTGATCATCACCTTCCTCTTCACAACGAAGACGGCTCTCAAAATTTACCTAAACCTTTTTTATTAATTAATCCAAAACAGGATTCATGTGAATACCCCGATCCAATGATCTGTGGTTGCGGGGTTATGTTCAAATTTATTCAAGCATTTATTGGAAAACACGCAGAGGAATTCTCCATCCACTCAGGCT
Organism: Crocinitomicaceae bacterium; assembly: GCA_047637555.1. Classification (GTDB taxonomy): domain Bacteria; phylum Patescibacteriota; class Minisyncoccia; order Phycocordibacterales; family UBA1006; genus UBA1006. Next base: position 4,261 of record JBLIKX010000024.1, on the reverse strand, counting down.
GGGAAAAATGGTTACTTGATATGGTTGGGATCTCTACAATTTCTGATTTAGTGCCACTTCAAAATGAAAATCGCATTTTTGCAAAATATGGAATGCAAGTGATTAAAAAAACAAAACGTCCTGGGTTAAAAAAATTAATCTGGGATGCAGGGATTGCTGTTAATTACCTCTCAGCAGAAGACGTTGCTTTTGGTATTACTCCAAAGATTAATGCAGCATCACGAATGAGTCATCCAAAAGATGCCTTTGATACATTTATGTCTAAAAATGATCTTGAGGCAACAACGAATGTTAAACATTTAGTGAAACTAAACAATGAACGAAAAAAACTTGTTACGCAAACCATGAAGAAAGCTTATAAAAAAATGGAAGGGCGAGAAATTAAAAATATTATCGTTATAGGCTCACCTGATTGGCAAGCAGGGATATTAGGATTGGTTGCCTCAAAATTAGTAGAGAAATATCACGTACCAGCATTCGTATGGAGCGAGGAACATGGAGAGATAAAAGGTTCCTGTAGGACCTGGAATGGACACCACCTAGTTAATATTATGTCTTCAGCAGAAGAAGGTTCACTGATAGGTTTTGGAGGTCATGCAGAGGCTGCTGGGTTCAGCTGTAATAAAAATGAAATTCATTTCTTAGAAGAACGACTTGATACAGCATTTTCTAAGGTGTCAAAAAAAACAGGTGAGAGAAAAACTGAATCAAAGAATATTGACGCTGAATTATTGATTGATGATGTAACTATTAAGACAATCAAGGATATAGGTCAACTAGCTCCATTTGGTATGGGGAATGAAAAGCCATTATTCATATTTAAAGACCTCGTACCCGAACACGTTGGGCAATTTGGAAAAACCAAAGAGCATTTAGATATTTGGTTTAAAAATTCAAAAGGTGATAAGGTACGCGCAATTACTTTTTTCAAAACCCCAGAAGATTATTCATGCATTCCAACAGAACAAAAACCATGCAATATGATTGGTCATATTGAACATTCAGTGTTTATGGGAAAGCATGAGGTACGCATTAAAATTGTAGATATTATCTCTGAAATATAATTAAGTAATTGACTTTAATATTAATTAAGTGTTTAATTATATTAAATCCCTTAAATTTATAATTATGAAAACATACATTTTAGTATATTTTGGAGTCTCATTTATGGTTTTTTGTGTGCTATTTTGTTTATTAATGCTGGCGATGAATACACTCAAACCCAGAGACAAATTTTCAATAAACCAAATATGCTGCCTAATTCTGATGTCCCTACTATTGGGAATGTTTGAAATTTTGGGACCCAATATAAGCTGGGTTCAGATAATTATAGGCATTGTGATACTCGCCATTATTGCGTTATTTAATAAATCAATAAATAAAGCAGTCTATGGCTAAAAAAACTATAGTATATGCATCATCTTAATTGATGATGCTTTTTTTGTGGAAAAGTCATATCATTTCCCTCTCAAAAGAAATATAATAAAGAAAGAATTAATTCACCAAAAATAGTTCGCCATGAAGAATATCAAGAAGTCCGTTCCTCTCTATGCGACCCATATTATAAAGCATAGTGATGAATTAGTTGTTGTCCGATTTTTAAAAAAAAACTTTGCAATATTACGAAAAGATAAAAAAGATTGGTACTTAGGATCTCTTAAGCAAAAAGGAAATAATCCTGGAATATCTCTTTTTAATAAAAAACCAATTCTAAGTGGAAATGCCTTCAAGATTAAAAGTCATATTATTCCCCTCTCTAAGTTTTTGTTTTTGCAAAAAGTTTTTCTTTCTATTAGATTAGATATTTGCTTTGTTAAAAAAGAATTCCTAGTATCAATATCAACATAAATGTTGGTATTTTTTATTTCACAGCTTGCAGAATAATCTCTTCCCTATTAGAATTTAAATATGTTAAATTACAATGAAATCAAAGATCGGAAGTATATTATTGTTGATGGCGAACCTTATGAGGTTGTCTCAGCTCAAGTTTCGAGAAAACAAGCAAACAAGCCAGTAAACAAAACAAAACTTAAATCTCTTATGAATGGACGGGTTGTAGAACATACCTTTCATATGTCAGACAAGGTCCACGAGGCAGACATGTCTAAGAAGAACTATGTTTATATTTACTCAAAAGGTGACGAACTATGGTTCCATGCTGAGGGAGACAAATCTGATCGATTCGCAATGAATGGTGAGACAGTTGGATCCGCTATTGATTATATACTCGAGGGAGATACTGTTGAATTTTCAGTCTTTACGAACGATGAAGATGAAGAAGTACTCACTGGTGTTAATCTACCTATTAAAATGGAATTAGAGGTCGTTGAGGCTCCTCCAGCGATCAAAGGTAATACAGCAACAGGGGGTGATAAACTAGTGACTACCAAAACAGGACTCAAGGTAACTGCCCCACTATTTATTAATATTGGTGACATCATTGCAGTTAATACTGATGCAGGAACATATTCTGAAAGAGTTTCAAAAGCATAATCGAATTTTTGTGAGAAAATTTTGTAAGTTAAAAAACACTATCTCGTAGTGTTTTTTAACTTACAAAATTTTATAAAAGAAAAAAATCTGCAGTGACGCAGAGATTTTTATTTCATAAATTTTAAATTATGACTTGATGTATGGAAGTAATCCCATAAATCGTGAACGTTTGATAGCTGTTGCTAGTTGTCGTTGCATCTTTGCAGATGTTCCTGTTCGCTTTCGTCCCATAATTCGAGCATTTGGCGTAAGGAATTTTTTGATCAACTCAGTATCTTTGTAATCAATAGTCTTGATATTGTTTTGCTTAAAAAAACAGTGTTGTTTCATACAAATTTAGGTTAATTGGTGATTAAAAATAGTTATTTCACTATTTTTAGTATTGATTTTAATTTTTAGACAAGAAGTGAGAAAAATTTTATTTGAAGCAGTATCTCAATACCGTAAAAATTAAATATTTTCAAACGACGCAGTATAAAATTTAAAAGCTTACTAAAAAGGGATGTCTTCTGGGTTAATATCCTCTTCTGGGTATTCAATAGTATCCATTGCTGGTGCAGCTGGTGCGTCCACCGGGCTTCCACCTTGTGGTGCCATGCTTGCAACGCCCTGAGGTCGAGATCCAAATTGTACACTATCTGCTACAACTTCGGTTCGGTACATTTTCTTTCCAGATCCTGCATCGTCCCATGATCGAGTTTGCATACGCCCTTCCACCATTGTCTGCGAACCTTTTTTAAGGTATTGAGCTGCGGTTTCTGCCTGACGTCCAAATACAACAACGTTGTGGTAATCAGCTGCTTCTTGTTTTTGTCCTGCAGCGTCTTTCCAGACTCGGTTTGTTGCTAATGAGAAATTTGTCACTTTGATACCAGAAGGAAGAGTTTTCATTTCTGGGTCACGAGTAAGATTTCCAATAATTGTTGCTTTATTAAGATACATAAATGTTTATAGCTTAAGCGAATAAGTTGTCTCTAGTATATCAGAATTAGTAAAAGGTTTATTTACCTCCCTCTAGTTCCTCCTGAAGAGTTTTAAGTTCGTCCCATTTTTCATGCTTTGCAAGGGTTGCTTGTTTAGACCATGATTTTGGTTCGTGTTGTGATAATCCATTATCTAAAAGGATTGTCCGTAGATCGCCTACTTTTGATGCAGATAGTGCTTCAAAGGTGGCAACGTCATTAGCTGCAAATACTTCTGCAATTTTTGGACCAATACCTTCAATTTTTGTTAGATCATCTGATTCTAAGGTAGCTGGTGCTTCCTCAGTCTTAACAGGTGCATCCTTAGATTCAACTGTTTCGACAACAATTTCACCCTCTGCATCTCCAAAACCTTCGTCTGTTTCATCAGAGTCGTTTGAACGTGCAAGTTTATACGGTTGATCAGATACAATTGTATTCTCTCGTTCTGTTTTAATCAAAATTGATCGAACAATTGATGGAATTGTTTCTACTTCGTCGGTTAATGCTTCAACAAGGTCTGGCGTAACATCAAATTTGATCCATCCAAAATATGCTTGAGAATAGGTATGTCTTTTATTATCAATAGTCTTTGTCATATCATATGCCAAATCAATCAATTGAGGTTGTTCCTCTGAAACCACGATACCTTTAAATTTAGTAATAAGAGCCACTAGCGCATCGCGCTCATCTGTAAGATCCCCTTCGTTTACGCTTGGCATAAGTAAATATCCCAATTCGTAAACACGTGGCTCCGGTGTGTAAACACCTTCTGGAGAACCTTGTGTATTATTAATATTCATACC
>JBLIKX010000023.1:0-7953 GCA_047637555.1 Crocinitomicaceae bacterium | reverse complement strand
CAGACATGACCAGTGAGACGCCTATGACGCGTCTTCTTGAGGGTGATGTGGGTTCAGGTAAAACATTCGTAGCTGCAGTTGCAGCACACACTGCCATCCAAAATAGACCAAAGAAGCAACCTTCTGTGAAGAAATCTTTTCTCAAGGAAAAGGACCAAATTACGGCAGAACCATTATTGGGAAAAAGTATTCTTGGTGCTCAGAAATTTGGTCGAATGCAGGTTGCTTATATGGCACCGACCGAAGTCCTCGCAACACAGTTATTTGAAAACTTTATAGAATATTTTGGAAACACCGGTATTCAAATTGGACTTATGACTGGTGGTGGATGTCGTAAATACCCATCAAAAACTTCGAATGAGGAATGGACAAATATTTCAAAACCACAATTATCAAAGTGGATTAAAAATGGGGAGATTCCTATTGTTATTGGGACCCATGCATTAATTCAAAAAAAAGTAGAGTTCCAAGACTTAGCCCTCGTTATTATTGATGAGCAACACAGGTTTGGAACGAAACAGCGTATGAATCTAACCACCAAAGACCATCGTCTTCCCCACTATCTCTCAATGACGGCAACGCCTATCCCGCGAACGCTCGCACTGACTATTTATGGTGATCTAGATCTGTCGGTGATTGATCAAATGCCATCAGGTCGTAAACCGGTTGAAACAAATATTGTTCCACCTGACCCAGAATCTCGTTCAGCGGTCTATGTAGAAATGCGAAAACGTATGGACGAGGGTCGTCAGTGTTATGTTATTTGTCCACGTATCGCAGAACCTGATCCAGAAAAAGAAAATGCTTTGCAGTTAAAATCAGTAAAAGCAGAGGCAAAAAAACTTGCCGCGACAGAGTTCAAAGACTATCGCGTCGATATTATGCATAGCAAAATGAAGAAGATAGAAAAAGAAGCCGTCATGACACGTTTCTATGCACATGAAATTGACGTGTTGGTTTCAACCTCGGTGGTTGAAGTTGGAGTGAACGTACCAAATGCCACCAGCATTATCATCGAGGGTGCCGAACGTTTCGGTCTCGCACAATTACACCAATTACGTGGACGTGTTATTCGTTCAAACCATCAATCATATTGTTACTTGTTTGCAGATGCAAAAACAGGTAAAACTATGGACCGACTCAAGGCTATTGTAGAGGCAAAGAATGGATTTGAACTAGCTGAAATCGATCTCGCCTTGCGTGGTGCTGGGGACCTGGCTGGAGTAAAACAATGGGGTATGTCAGACCTTGCCATGGAAGCAATCAAGAATATTAAAATGGTTGAATATGCCCGCAACGAGGCAAAGGACATCATTGAGAATGATGAGGCTTTGGAGAATTTTCCCGAACTGAAGAAAATTACAGAAAGTAAAAATTACCAAGTTCATTTTGAGTAAAATAAAACAACTTATTTTAGTTGTTTTTTCTTTTGAAGCATTGAATAAAATACATGAGAAACGATGACGCCTAATATTAATAATCCAAAAACTAAATATGCTGACTTGTAGCTATAATTAAATACTAAATAACCCATTAATAATGAAAATATTGCTTGAATAATTTTTTCAATAAAATTATTCAAAGAAATATAGCTAGCCTTGTTTTTATAATCCTTGATATAATCCAAAAAGAAATGTGATTTAACTGATGAAAATCCCCACATTACAACAGGTATTGATATAAATAAAGATGCAATAATCCACTTATTTTCAAAATATGAAATACCAAAATAAATTGATATTAGAAGTACACCCTGAAGAAAGAGAACTTTGAATAGAGTTAAATTTTCTTTAAACCAAGAGCTAAAAAGCAACATAACAGAAATACCTAATCGAGAAAACGCCCAAAATACACCCAACATTGAAATAGAAAAACCTAAACTTTCTTGAAAAGGATTCTTAAAACCAGTTGTTGCAGACAGAGAAAGTGCCGCAATTGAAGTAGCGAGTAAGACCAATGGTAACCAACCTATTTGGAAATAGTTTTTTAAAATACTATTGGAATTCTCTAATTCGTACTCCTTAGTATCTTTATGTATTATTGGTTGTTTCATAGAAATGGTAACAAACAGACCAATCAAATCAATAACTGCTGAAAAAATAAAAGCAGTAGCAAATCCATAGTTCTCTGCAATAACCGGTAAACTTAAAATAAAAATAATAGGTACGGCAAACCCAAGTGATCGTAATTTCCCAGCTATCTCACTATATCGCTCTGAAATACCTAAGCTCTCGAGGGTTTCTTGAAAGAATACTGATGATGTTCCACTAGAGATTGCAAAACCAATAGACATAAAAATTGATGATAGAAAAAAAAATATATTATTATTTGCAAAAATTAAAATTATAGTACCTAAGAGATAAGCAAATTTTGATATAATTAGAGCATTTTTGTGACCTATCCTATCAGATATATAACCACTTGGAACTTCTAATAAAAAACCAAATATTTGACTCACAAATCCTACCAACCCTACTGTCTGTGCCGTAGTATTTGGCATTGTTAGTAGATAAATAGAAAAAAAAGTTAAATACGTTCGTTTATTGGTGATCGATAAAAGTCCATATTTCCAAATATTACCCGCAAGTCCCCTATTTTTTATTGAGTAAATATTCACCAAATAATAATAGCAGGAAAACAAAAAACAGCCTAAGCTGGATTTTTATAGTCAAAATAACTTTTACATTTGATCGTCTAATTCTGGGCGGTCTTCTGAAACTTCAACAACAATATCAGAACTATCTGCAGCACGCTGTGCTTCTATACGCGAATCAACAATTTCGTCAGTCTCGTCAACAATCTCCCCTACCAATTCTTCTAAAACATCTTCGAGGGTTACTAAACCACTGGTTCCTTCGAATTCGTCTTTGACGATGGCAATATGCTCATGACGTTTCAAAAACAACTGCATCAAATCATCAACACGCATATCCTCCCTCACATAAATGACTTCGTGCATAAACGAATTAATCACTCGTGTATCTTGATCTCGCGCTAGCGCAATCAATAAATCACGACGATAACACAGACCAACTATATCATCATAATCCTCGTCATATACCGGAAGTCTAGAATTCGTAAGGTCAAATAATTCTTCTCTTATATCCTGAAGGGCTGCTTCTCTCTGGAATCCTACCATCATTTTTCGTGGCGTCATGATATCTCGTGCCGTGATGTCATTTAAGGTAAAGACCCTTTGGATTAAATCTCGCTCGTCTTCTTCGATACTTCCCTCTAGATGTCCAAGCTCAGAGAGCATGTGCAACTCTTCTTCTGAAACCATTTTTCGTACAATACTAAATCGTTTGGTTAGTTTTTCCAGTATCCAAACCAAAGGAGATAATATTTTAATAACAAAGGTCAAAGGTCGAGCGATCAGTAGACAGATCTTTTCAGCATTATTCTCCCCTATTGTTTTTGGTAAAATTTCTCCAAAAATAATAATAAGTAATGTAAGTACTGCCGAAACAATGCCAATCATTGCATCACCTAATACATTTGTAGCTACGACTCCAACAAAAATAGAACCAGCAATATTTATAATGTTGTTTGCAATAACAATTACAATAATTGCTTTTTGTGGATATTTTTTAATTTTTGCTAGTGCTTCTGCTCCTTTCTTCTGTTGGGCCTTTAACAAAAGAACACGTGAGTGTGGTAACGAAAACAACGCAGCTTCAATACCAGAGAAAATTCCCGAGCCAATAATAACGGCTAGGGCTAAAATAATCAGTGTTGTCATATATAGAATAAAGTATACACAGATTTAAATTTTTAGTAAGAAAAAAACCATACTATAAGTATGGTTTTTTCTGAGTATCTAAGCTTACGCTTTTGATACGTTTACAGCTGATGGTCCTTTTTCACCATCAACAACTTCGAATTCTACTTCGTCATTTTCTTGAAGTGAATCAAAATCAATGTTTTGTAGTTCATTCATGTGGAAGAATAGATCTTTATCTTGTCCTTCAATTGAAATAAATCCAAAACCTTTGTCCATAAGACGTGCGATTTTTCCTTTTTGCATTTCGTTTTTTTGTTTAGTCGGGTAATGTTCAAACAAATTTCAAGACAAAACAATACTTCGTACTTCTTAACTCTAGAGACGTTTGATGATTAGAATACTATATGGTTTACAATTTATGTCAAGAGGTTATTAGTCATTGAAAAATTTACTGATTCATATACTCTAGAGTCAGTGTTAAGAGCACTTGTACGCGCCTATAGCTCAATTGGCTAGAGCGCTGAGCTTATTCCTCAGATGTTGGGGGTTCGAGTCCCTCTGGGCGTACTAAAAGAAAAAAACACCAAAGGGTGTTTTTTTCAAAATAAATTTTACTATACAAATATCAAAGAAAAAGACCTAAACGGTCTTTTTAATTTTCGGTAATTCCTTAATAGCAATACCATGCTTTGTCAGAATCTTATTATAATCTTCTTGTTCTAGAGTCTCTACTTCTAATAGTGTTTCTGCAATTTCAACAAATGCATCATTGTAATCAACAACAACCTTTCGAGCACGTTCAAGTCCTCGGTGGATAATTTTTGAAACCTCAGCATCAATAGTTTCAAGCATTTTCTCAGATCGGTTACTTCCCTCTACCTGACCACCAAAAATAGTCCGAGCTGGTTTCCCATCAACTACGATTGGACCGATAACTGGTGACATACCAAATTTCATTACCATGTCTCGTGCCGTTGCCGATGCTACCTTGAGATCATTTGAAGGGCCAGTGGTAATATCACCAAAGATTGTTTCTTCAGCTACAAAACCTCCCAACCCCATAGCGATGTCATCTTCGTAAACTGCTTTTGTTGGAAGACGTCGTTCGTCCAAGGGTAGCTTCATCGTAAAGCCTCCTGTTCGTCCACGTGGGATAATAGTTACCTTGTGTACTGGATCAGCATTAGGAAGTACTGAAGCTACGATAGCATGCCCTGCTTCGTGATAGGCAGTCACCTTCCGTTCATGTTCGCTCGCTAGATGTGATTGCCGTTTTGGACCAATCATTACTTTTTCAAGTGAGTCTAAGAGATCTTGTTGGGTTATCTTTTTACGATCATGTAATGCCGCAGTAATTGCCCCTTCATTCATAAGTGACTCTAGGTCAGCACCAGAGAACCCAGCCGTACGCTCTGCAATAATTTGTAGATCAGTATTTTTTCCTAAGGGTTTTTTAGCTGCGTGAATTTCAAGAATTTTTTTTCGATCTGGTCGATCAGGAAGATCAAGCGTCACCCGACGATCAAATCGTCCAGGTCGCAACAAGGCAGGATCTAAAACATCAGAACGGTTTGTTGCAGCCATAACGATAATTTTTTCATTTGTCTCAAATCCATCCATCTCAACTAGTATTTGGTTTAAGGTTTGTTCGCGCTCGTCATTTCCTCCTCCAATTCCCACACCTCGAGATCGCCCTACCGCATCAATCTCATCAATAAAGATAATTGCGGGTGACATTTTCTTTGCCATTTTGAACAAATCTCGTACACGTGATGCTCCAACACCAACAAACATTTCAACAAAGTCTGAACCAGATAAATAGAAGAAAGGTACCTTTGCCTCTCCCGCTACGGCTCTGGCCAACATAGTCTTCCCTGTTCCTGGACGACCTGTCATGAGAACACCCTTTGGAATCTTTGCTCCCATGTCGATGAATTTTTTAGGATTCTTGAGAAACTCAACCATTTCCTCTAGTTCCTGTTTTGCTTCTTTGTTTCCTGCTACATCTTTAAAGGTAATTTGCTTACCCTTATTGCTGGGTAGGATTACTTTTGCTTTTGAATCACCGAACGACATTGCCTTCATACTTCCTCCTTTCATTTGTTTCATAAAAAACCAAATGATAAACGCAAGTCCAAGGATAGGAATCAGAAATGGACCAAATTGCCCTAGATAGTACAAGAACCCAGAGGGCTCGTCGATATCTATAACCAAGATCTGTAATGATTCTGCTGTAACACCATAATTTACCAAGGTATCAGATAAAGCTGTCCCGACTTCTTTTTTAGAGATTTTTTGCACCGCCTCTATACCTTCGGTTTCTGGAATCAAATCAATAAGAAGTTTCTCTCCTTTTACTGTTATTTTTTCTACCTTATTTTCATTTACCAAGGATGCAACCTCAGATAATGCTAATCGATCATCTGTTTCTGGTGATAACCAGGTATCTGCAACAACCGCGATCATCATGAATATAATTAAAGCGTATAATAATTGAGTAACAAATGAAGGTTGTTTATTTTTACCTTTCTTTCCTTTTTTTCTTTTTTTAAGTTTGGTGTTTTGGAATTCAAATTTCATACTCTCGATTATAACCAGTCAGAAAAATGTAGCAATAAAAAAATCCCCAAAAGGGCGACAGTGTTTTCCCAAAAGATTCACTATTTAGAGTTCCCTAGAGAATAATACTGAAACTTTTTGACTCTTTGCTCTCTCTTGAAAAGGAACTAGCTCTTTTTTTATCTGCACAATGGTTTTTTCAATCAGCTTTTTTTCCTTTTATAAATGACTTTTATACATTCATATTATTTTGCTTAATTATATTAAATTACAAATAGTAAAATTTTCAATAGTATAAATTAGTTATTTTTCGTATGTGAGACTAAAGGTCCACCAGCAAGCGAGAATTGAAAATGAACAAATAAACGATACTTGAAATTATATCCACGATAAATATCGTGGTTTTACTTTTTTTAAAATCTCCTATACTACAGTTATGAATTTACTCGTAAATAAAACAGTAAGACGCGGTTACGAAATAATAGAGACTCTCGAGGCTGGGATTAAACTCGCTGGCTGGGAGGTTAAAACCCTGCGCAAAAAACACGGGTCTTTAAAAGAAGCCTATGTTACTGTTGACCACGAGGTGTGGCTAGTAAATTGTTATATTCCCCTATTTCAACCAGGGCAGAAAATATACGAAGGAGCTGACCCGTATCAAAAACGTAAACTTCTTCTCTCAGGTAAACAAATTCAAAATCTGAAATCATTCCAGAAACAACAAGGACTCACGGTTGTACCTATGCGTATCTATGCAAAAGGTCAGCTTTTAAAAATTGAAATTGCCGTCGCCAAGGGTAAGAAACTGCACGATAAACGGAAAACTCTAAAAGACCAGACGAGCAAACGCGAGGCCGAGCGTGCTATTAAAAATAACTATTAATATATATGAATAAATTAAAATTAGGAAAATACAAACATTATAAGGGTAAAGAATATGAAGTCATTGGTCTCGCAAAACACAGCGAAACATTAAAAGACTTGGTTGTATATAAGGCACTGCACGATTCATCAGAATACGGCAAGGACGCAATATGGGTACGCCCATTGAGTGCCTTTACAGGAATTGTTTCTGTACAAGGTAAAAAGGTTTCTCGTTTTGTATACATGGATAATTAATCATAAGTAAATAAAGGGGACTTTATTTCAAATACCTCTTGTGGGTATTTTTTTTTATATTATCATTACAAGTAACTCCCCTTGGTCTAATTTACTAACGTTCAGTAAAACCATCTTTCGGAGCGGGCTAAAAATTCCCGCAGGGGAAGTTTTCAGGGGATGACAGGCTTCGCTACGAAGATCGTTATCTTTGAATTGCATATCCAGTTTGACGTGAACTGGTAAAACTCGTCACTCCTTAAATGGAAAATCAATTGCTTCACCATACCAGGTGAATTCTCTGTCATTCGCGTAACACACCTCGCGGACAGTGCATCCTATCCCAACGTTCAATAAAGGATAAGGGTGTATAATAAAAAATTGAACTAGGATCTGACAGCCTTCTCCTGTCTTTTCTGAATCAAAGAAGAATCGAGTTAGTATCGCTTTTGTTTAGCTTTTAGATACTCGCTCTAAAAAAATTAAGTTAAACTATATATGTAGACGTTTAAGGGTTTCCTTTGTACACGGCGGTTCGAGTCCGCCCATCTCCACAAAATTAAGAAATGCCC
>JBLIKX010000022.1:0-8508 GCA_047637555.1 Crocinitomicaceae bacterium | reverse complement strand
TACGTATTAAGGGTGTAGCTGGTTCAAGTGTTATTATGCTGTCCCTAGCGTATTCAGTTGGAATGTTTATAAATCTTGCACTTTTACTTACTACCTTTAAAAAAGACTTTTCATATAAAAAAGAATATGGAATTACAAAAACATTTTGGCAATCATTCAGTGCATCTATTATTATAGGCCTAGTTGCATATGTAATGTTACAAATTCTCGACCCTTATTTTAGCCAAGATACTACTATGGGAGTATTTGGGCATGGATTCATTTCTGCAGTAGTTGCTATGATCGCAGGGGTTACTGTCTTATATGCCTTGAAAAATGAAGAGATAAAATTATTTACAGGCGCAATACGAAAGAAGATTTGGAAAACATCCATTGTTCATCATGGTGAAATATAAAAATACGAGTAATCGTGTTTTTTATTTTTATTTAGCTATAATCAAATTTATGAGTAATACTAAGAAAATTTTAAATTATTTTAGTCCCGTATTTAAAAAATATAGATTATACGGGATTTTATCAGTTTTATTTTTTACAGGTTGGGTTCTTCTTAGTAATACTGTTAAACCATTTATTTATAAACAAATGGTTGATCAAGCTAGTGATCAAATATCCCTGTCTTTTTTTTCCATTGAGATATTTATCCCACTATTAGTTTCATTATGTGTAATACTTTTTATTAATCATTTGATCGCAAGATTAGGAAGTCATTTTCTTGTTTTGTTTCAAGGTAAATCAAGTTTAGAAATAGATAAAAGGGGTTTTAATTACGCTACTTCACATTCTTATGATTTTTATGCAAATAACTTTGTAGGGTCGCTGACAAACAAGGTCTCGCGTTTAGCTGCAAATTATAGAAATTTATCTGAAACAATTGGTTTTGGTTTTTGGTTACTTTTCGTAAATATTATTGCTAGTGTTGTTGTATTAAGTTACCAGAATCTTTCTATTGGTTTTTTGTTTGCGGTAGCAATGACTATTTTTATTTTCTTTTCAATCTCTTTTACAAAAAAACAAGCTCGATTTGATATGGATAGATCTCGACAGGGATCAGTCGCCAAGGGTGTACTTTCTGATTCTATGACAAATATTCTTAACATTAAAATATTTAGTGCTTTACAACAAGAATCTGATTATTTTAATAATTTTTTAGTTGAATATAATCAAGCTAGTTTTAAATCTTGGTTTTATCAAAACAGAGTACGTATTTATAAAAGTATTTTTTTCTTTTTCTTTGAACTTCTTACTATAGGATTATCTCTTTACTTATTTGTTGAGCAGCAAATTTCTATTGGAACATTAGTTCTTATACAAGCATATGTTCTAAGTATTGGTGCAAATGCTTGGAACCTTGATAAAACGTTAACAGGTTTTATTGAAACATATTCTGATACTGTTGATGCTATCGATGTGGTTACCGAGGATATTTCTGTTAAGGATCTTGCAAATCCTGAACCTATCAATATGAATAAAGGGCAGGTTTCATTTAAAAATATTTCGTTTACTTATCCAGATGGTGATCATGTTTTTGAAAAATTTAATTTAAATTTTATTTATGGCCAATCTGTTGGAATTGTTGGTAAATCTGGTTCAGGAAAAACAACACTTACCAAATTATTACTTCGGTTTTATGATATTGATGCTGGTGAATTATTAATAGATAATCAAAATATAACTTCTGTAACGCAGTCTGATTTGCGTTCAAAAATCGCCTATATTCCTCAGGAAACAATTTTATTCCACCGTAGTATTTATGAGAATATTGCCTATGGGAACTCAGATGCATCCAGAGAAGAGGTTCTTGACGCTGCCAAATCAGCACACGTTGATGAATTTGTTGAAAATCTAAACGAGGGATACAAAACAAAGGTAGGTGAACGAGGTATTAAATTATCAGGAGGTCAACGTCAACGTATTGGTATTGCACGAGCTATGCTGAAAAAAGACGCACCTATTTTAGTATTGGATGAGGCTACATCATCTCTGGATTCAATGAGTGAGCAATACATTCAAGATTCATTTGAAAAACTTTCAGACAACAGGACAACAATTGTGATAGCTCATCGTTTATCGACAATTCAAAAAATGGATCGAATCCTTGTCATGGATAGAGGTGAGATTATTGAAGATGGATCACATAGTGAACTTTTGAGTAAAAATGGCCATTATGCAGAATTATGGAACTCACAAGTTAATGGATTTATTCAGGAATAGAAAAAACACAGAATACTCTGTGTTTTTTTTGAAAAGAGAAATAATTACTCTCTTCCTGCATGAAGGAATTCTTGGTATTTCTTTAATTCGTTCCACTGTGACGTATCTGCCATATGAGCTTGTTTTGGCCAGCTCTTTGGATCATGCATACTAAATTGTTTTCCTGCACGATCTAACATCGCACTCAAGTTATTCTCAGGGGTTTGCGCAAGCTCTCTCCAGGTATACACTCCATTATTATTCAAAATCTCTTGAATCTTTGGACCAATACCTTCTATAACTTGTAGATCGTCTTTGGTTGAATAAATTAGATCATTGTTTGATTCAGCTACAGGTGAAGTTGGGATGTTCACAGGTGCTACTACCTTTGCAGAAGGGGTCTTGTGAATAATTTGAGCTGGTCGTTTAATTGGTAAAGGTTTTCTAATTTTTGGAGGATTATTTACGACTTCTGGAATATATTCTAGATATCCATGGTTTTGTTGAATTATTCTACGAGCCCTTCGTGATCCTTGTCGCGATGGTAGGTGATAATGATGAAAACGTCGTAACCAGTATTTGTAACCACGCAGTGCATAAATAGTCCATCCCAGAGCTATACCCGCAATAATAAGAATCCCTAACGATAAGGGATTAAGAGTTATAATTGTTTGTGTTAACCATTCCATAATGTAATTAACTATACTGATTTATATATTTTTGTAAATTATTTTACGATATATTTTATCTTTATACTTTTTACCTTTCTGTTAGAATAAACACATGAATTTGAAGAACATTCGAAATTTCTCAATTATCGCACATATCGATCATGGTAAGTCTACCTTGGCTGATCGAATGCTTGAGATTACTAATACGATTCCAGAGCGAAAAATGCGTGATCAAATGCTTGATACAATGGAACTCGAACAGGAACGTGGAATTACTATTAAAATGCAGCCAGTACGTATGGAGCATAAACATAATAATGAAGATTATATTTTAAATCTTATAGATACGCCTGGTCATATTGATTTTTCTTATGAGGTATCTCGGGCCTTGAAGGCTGTTGAAGGATCCATTTTATTAGTTGATGCAACACAAGGGGTACAAGCACAGACCTTTACGACTTTGGAAATGGCAAAAAAAGCTGGTCTAAAAATCATTCCAGCACTTTCTAAGGTTGATTCTCCACTCGCACGCATTGATGAAGTTAAAGAAGAGGTTATGAAGTTATTAGATGTTGATCCTGATGAGATAATGCTCGTTTCAGGAAAAACAGGTGAGGGAGTAGAGGATCTATTAAATTATGTAATTGAGAACGTAGAACCACCCGTTGAATTGATTCCAGACACGCTTAGTACCCGCGCCATGGTCTTTGACTTTGAGTATTCGAGCCATAAGGGTGTAATTATTTATGTGCGTCTTGTTGACGGTATGATTAAGAAAGGAGATCAGCTGATCTTTGGAACATCCAAGCGTAAATTTTTTGCGCTCGAAGTGGGAGTTTTTAAGCCGAACGCGCAACCGACAGATCAACTACAAGCAGGTGAGATTGGTTATATTGTAACGGGAATTAAAGAGGCAAAAGTAGCACAGGTTGGAGACACTGTGTCCTTATTCAAAAATCAATTAGAGACATTACCAGGTTATATGGAGCCAATTCCTGTTGTATGGGCATCGGTATACCCAGAGTCTACTGATGATTTCGAACTTTTAAAAACCGCACTGAGCCGTCTACAATTATCTGATTCATCATTATCATATGAAGAAGAAGTTTCTGGAACTCTTGGACGTGGATTTCGAACAGGATGCTTGGGAATGCTTCACCTTGAGATTGTCTCAGAGCGATTACGTCGTGAATTCAACCTTGATTTGATTGTTACATCTCCATCAGTAACCTATGAAGTAATGAAAAAAAATGGCGATATGGTTACGGTATATTCTGCAGCAATGTTTCCTGACCATGGTGATGTAGGAATAGTAGAAGAACCATGGGTTGAAATTAAAATCATTTCTCCATCAGAATATCTAGGTGGAATTATGACCTTACTGTATGAACACGAAGGGGAAACAGGGGACACGTTTACCTTTGGAGACGGTCGAACACAGTTAATGGTTAATATGCCACTGCGAGAATTAATGCGTAACTTCTTTGATGAACTAAAATCTGTATCTTCTGGGTATGGTTCAATTTCATACGAAATTAATGAAATGCGAGGTGCAGAGGTAACACGTTTGGATGTTCTTGTTGCCGAAGAAATCGTTCCTGCATTCTCTCGAATTGTTTCAACACGTCGAGCAGAAGAAGAAGCTGATGAAACAGTAGAAAAATTATATAAATCACTATCTCGCCAAATGTTTGTGGTAAAAATTCAAGCAAAAGTACTTGGTAAGATTGTCGCCTCACGAAAACTATCTGCAATGAAAAAAGATGTTACTGCTAAATTATATGGTGGTGATATTACGAGAAAGATGAAACTTCGTGAAAAACAAAAAAAGGGAAAGAAAAAAATGGCAGCTATGGGGAAGGTAAATATTTCTCATGATGTATTTTTAAAAATGATGAAGAAATAAAAAAACCTACTCAAATTGAGTGGGTTTTGTTTTTTAATTAAAGTGTCGACAGAAATCCGTGTGTTTATGTTGATAGATATTAGGTTGTTCATAATCTCGAGATGTTCTTTTTGTATATATTTTGTTTCTAAGCCGGTCTCTATTTCGCCTTTTACTGATTTCTAGAGCTCTTCTTTGTAAGAATCTAGGGTGATAATAGTAACTCATATTACGCACTTCCGCTCTTACCGATTGTAATATTTGAGAAGGCATATAATTGTAGCCTAGTGTTCCACAATATTGTAAAGTTAAACTCAAAAAAAATATAATGATTATTTTTTTCATTTTGCTCCATGTATTGATTTAAATTTATTGTTACATTTTTTCATAATTAATCAATTAATTTCTCTTATATCGTGGTCATGCTAAAATTTATAGGTGAAAAACATAATTGAAACAACAATGAAAAAATATTTTCAGTTGCGTAAATATAAGGTAGATTTATGGAAAAATAGTGCCATTGCCTCGCAAGAGTTTATTCTTTTTGATATTTTGAACACAGCAGCTCATACAGAGTTTGGGAAAAAGTATTCTTTTACACATATCCAGAACCTAGAAGAATTTCAGAAAATTGTACCTCTTTCGTCATATGACGAACTAAAGGTATATATTAAAAAAATGATTGAAGGTCAGGAAGATATTTTATGGCCTGGAAAAATTACAAATTTTTCAAAAACATCAGGTACAACTTGTGATGTGAGTAAATATCTACCCATTACTCATGACTCTTTATACAAAGGTAATTATAAAGCTGGACGGGATATTTATACTTTTTTCTTTAGTAATCATCCCGATAGTGATATTTTTAAAAATAACGGCAAAGTTATCTCGTTAAGTGGTACTTATAAAATAAATGATTTTGGATCAAAAATAGGAGATGTATCGGCTATTATTGTCTCTGAATTGCCTTCGTGGGCTGAAAAATACAGAGAACCATCACTGGAAACATTGGCAATTCCCGAATGGAAAAATAAAATTCCTGCAATAATTAATGACACTGTTGATAAGAATATTACACAGCTCTCAGGTGTCCCAACCTGGTTTGTGAGTGTTTTTGAAGAACTTCAGAAGAAACATCCCTATGAGACCTTGAGGGATATATGGCCAAATATGGAGCTTTTCCTACATGGAGCCGTAGCCTTTGGTCCATACAAGTCAATATTCCAGAAACTATTACCGTTCCCTGACATGAAGTACATGGAGGTATATAATGCCTCAGAGGGTTTTTTTGCAATCCAAGACGATATGCAAAAACCTGGAGAAATGTTGCTCTTAACTGATCATGGAGTTTTTTATGAATTTATTGAAATGTCTCAATATGGATCAAAAAAAAACGCTACAGTTATTTCTTTGAAAGATGTCGTTGTCGGTATAGATTATGCTATGATTATTTCAACTAATGCTGGATTGTGGAGATACGATCTAGGGGATACGGTTTATTTTACAAATATTGATCCATTCCGTATAAAGATTTCTGGAAGAACAAAACATTTTATTAATGTATTTGGCGAGGAGCTGATGGTTGGAAATGCTGACGAGGCTGTCGAAAATATGAGTCGAGAGTTTAACTGTATTGTTGAGCATTATACTGCAGGTCCAGTATTTATGAATAAGCAAGGCAAAGGCTGTCACGAATGGGTAATTGAGTTTAACCAGGAGCCTGATGACATTAATCTCTTTAAGAAGAAATTAGATATATCATTGCAAGAAATTAATTCAGATTATGCTGCAAAAAGACAAGGAGACGTTGCCTTGCAAGAGCTGGTGTTGAATAGTGTACCCAAGGGAACCTTTATTAAATGGATGGAACAGAGGGGCAAACTAGGTGGGCAACACAAGATTCCACGGCTTTCAAATAAGAGAAAATATATTGAAGAATTATTAAATATATAATAAAAATCCCCGCACAGTGTGCGAGTTTGTTTTGTTGAATGTTCTTTATTCATATATTTCTTCTTGTAGACCAGAATGGTTTCCTTCTAATTGGAATGATGTTACCTTTTTTACTTTCTTTGTTTTTTTTGAGTTTTTTGTAAATATTGTACAAATAATCCTTAGTAATAATAATTTTCCCATAGTTTTTTTCTTTATATAAATAATACCTATAATAAAAGATAAGTCAAAAACCACTCAATTGAGTGGTTTAGTCTTTTGAAGGTTTATCTAATATATGCATTTCTATTTCAGGTGATTCACCTGTTATTTTTGTTACATCCTTATCTATTTTATTTAATTCTTTTGAAGCATTATTAAAATGATTAACGGTTGTTCCTAATGTATTTCCCATTTTCGTAAATACTTCGTTGTATGCAGAAAGATGTCGCCCTAGCTTTTGAACATTTTTTTGAATTTCTACGGCTGACTTCTCAATCTGAAATGCCTTGAAACCATATAAAACAGACTGAAGATAGGCCGAAAACGTTGTAGGTGAAACAATGATAACTTTTTTATCTTTATAAGCATAATCAATCAGATTTCGTGTATTTGCTTTTACCGCTCCTACTTCGTTAACTAATAGATCATAATAAATTCCTTCTGCAGGAATAAACATAAACGCAAAGGGAAGTGTTCCTTCATCTGGACGAATGTATTGAGCCGTTTCATCAATACGTTTTTTCAGGTCAGCCTTGAAGGCCTTTTCAAGTTCAATCCGTCGAATCTCATCGTCTTCATCAATTAGTCTCCGGTAATTATCTAATGAAAATTTTGCATCGACAGGAATAAATTTATCTTGTTCTGTTTTGATAATCGCATCAACTATTTTTCCGTCCTTGAATAAATATTGCATTTGATAATTTGTAGGAGAAAGAATATTTGAAAGGATTAATTCTAATCCCATTTCTCCGAGGTTCCCACGAGTTTTTTGATTTTTCAGAACTTTTTCTAAATCTGATAATTGCCCAGCCAATTCAAAAACTTGTCTATTGGTTTCTTTTGTTTCTGTGATTTCACGAGTTACGTTCAAGAGACTTTCTGACATTTGCTCGTTAATGTTCTGGATAAGTTTTTGTGATTCTGAAAATTGGGTTTTTACAGCTTGCGACATATCACGATTAGAACCAGAGATTTTCTCGTCCATATTTGAACGTAGGTCATTCATCTGTTGCAGTAACATCTGCATTGAATTAGTATCCTCGGTAGGTTTTTTGTTTTTACGTACCTCAAGGATAAGAAATACAAGAAGGGTAATAACGATTACCCCAACAATAATTAATATAATATTTAACATGAATGAAGTATACCATGGCCTATTTAAGGTAAAAGTTACGTTAGAAATAAATATATAATTTTTTTTATAACAAATAAGCTTCCCATTTGTAGAAATAAAAATTTAAAATAAAAACACTATAGATGTAAATAGTGTTTTAATGTATAAATCCAATTTTCATCTTTTTCTTCTTCTTTCTCTTTTTCGCCTAATAGCCAACGTAGATAACCAGGATCGTCGTTTGCTATATCTTCAAATTTTTTCCCTGCATGTTTTCCAAATTTGATAGAGCGAAAGAGACTAGGTTTTTTGGATTCACTAATCATCCATGTGATGGCTTCGTCTTGTGTGACTCCTTGTTCCTCAACGACTTTTTTTAATAATCGGTAAAATAATTGTTCTAAAACTAAAATATCACCCCATGCATCATGGGCTATAGCCTCAACTTCGATACCAAGTAAATAACGTAAGTATTGCATAGCATATGAATCAAT
>JBLIKX010000021.1:0-10443 GCA_047637555.1 Crocinitomicaceae bacterium | reverse complement strand
ATCATAGCTACATCAAAAGGTGCATTATGTGCGATGAATAAGTTGTCTTTTGAAAATCGTTCCTTTAGATCCTTATATGCTGGACTATTTACAAACAATGGTTTATCTGCAATCATTTTTTCGGTGACATGGTGTACGGCCATAGCGGCTATTTCGATCTTCTTTGCTGTTGAATATAGTTCGTTCACGTCAGTACCGTCAGTAGTTCTATATCCAACCTGAATTAAGCGATCACTCGTTGCGATTCCTGTTGTTTCCGTGTCAATAAATATAAGAGTATGTTTCATGCTTTAATTATAGCAAATACTTGAAACTAAACATATTTGCTCTATACTTGTTTTATATGACACTACAAGAACAAATCAAAGAAAACATGAAGGCATCAATGAAGGAACGAAACAGCATTGCTGTGATGACCTATAGAGGACTTATGTCAGCAATGACGAATGCTGTGGTATCCTCTGGTAACTCACCAGACACTCCATTATCAGATGAAATGGCTATGGAGGTGTTAACAAAAGAATCTAAGAAACGAAAAGATTCAATTAAGCAATTTGAAGAAGCTGGACGACCTGAACTTGCTGAAGATGAGAAAGCAGAACTCGCTTTAATTGAAAAATATCTTCCAGAATTAATGTCAAAAGACGAGATCAAGATTATTGCCTCAGCAAAAATTGCAGAAATGGGAGAAGGTGCCAATAAGGGACAATTAATGGGAGGTTTAATGGGAGAACTAAAGGGAAAGGCAGACGGTAACGATGTAAAAGAAGTGATAGAAGAACTACTTGCGTAAAAACAAGTTTTTTCTTTAGATATAAAATGATGAAGGTCGGACCTTCATCATTTTGTAAAATTGTTTATTTATGAGAAGATTAATTATATGAAAAAGTTTATTTTACAAATTGTTGGCTTAGGTTTAGTTGTTTACTATCTGCTCCCTATGTTTATTAATGGTATTTCGATTGATGAACCTCGGGCTGCAATTATTGCTGCGGTTTTATTTGCAATTATAAACTTTGCGGTGAAGCCAATATTAAAAATAGTTACACTTCCGTTAAACATATTATCACTTGGTTTGTTTGGACTCTTAATGAATATATTTTTGTTTTGGTTTGTTGCCTCAGTTATCTCTGGGTTTACTGTGGCCACCTTTGTTGCTGCTTTTTGGGGTGCACTCGCGCTAACTGTAGCAAACTGGATTTTTGACAAGTTATCGACCTAAGGTTTTGAACTCATGACTATTTTATATTTTAAATAAATAAGCTCTTAATATTCAGAGTTTTTTATTTTCAATTTTTTGCCAGAAAATGTTAGTCCTATATACTAAGAGCATGATTAACTTATTTAAAAAGAAAAAAACTATTGTTGCGCATAGTGGATCGTTTCATGCGGATGATATTTTTGCTTGTGCAACATTAGGCTTACATCTCGATCGAGAAAATATTCCTTATAGGATTATACGAACACGAGATGAGGACGTTATAACCTCTGCTGATTATGTTGTTGATGTTGGTGGCATTCATGACGAAGAGATTGAACGTTACGACCATCATCAGTCAGGGGGTGCAGGAAAACGTGATAATGGTATTCCATACGCGTCGTTTGGTTTGGTCTGGAAAAAATATGGACCCCTATTATGTAACGATTTAAACATATTTTCAGATATTGATCGCCGAATTGTTCAACCTATTGATGCTATAGATAATGGAATTAGTATTAGCGAGCCTGTAGAATGTGGTCTCTGTGAGTATGGAATTTATGGAATAGTCGGGGCGTACCAAAATACTTGGAAAGAAGCAGGTGATATTAAAAAACAATATAATAATTTTGTAGTGCTGGTTGATTTTTTTAAGAAAATTATTTCGCGTGAATTAGAACGTTCTATGCATCGGCTAGAGATGGTAGACGTTATTCAGGAAATTTACGATACTGCTACTGAGAAAAAAATCTTGGAAATTCCATACCACGTTGGTGTGAGTCCACTTATTCAAGTATTAGATAAACATAAGGAGGTAATGTTTATTGTGTGCCGAAGTAATACAAACTGGAAGGCTTTGGCTATGAGAAAGGAAGCATGTTCCTTTGAGAATCGAAAATCTTTTCCAGAATTATGGGCGGGTAAACGCGGTAATCAATTAGCAGAAATTACTGGAGTAGAAGATGCTCTATTTTGTCATAATGCGATGTTTATGGCAGTTGCAGGAAGTAAAGAAGGAGCAATGAAATTAGCAAAATTAGCTCTCAAGGCATAAAAAAAGATCGCTTAGCGCTCTTTTGTTTTTCTCATATTCATATATTTACCAAATTTGGCTGACATTAAGTAATATGATCTTGAGACACTGCTTAAGCTATTATTTATATTTCCATTAGATAATAAGTCATTTGACAAGCAGGTAGTTATTTTTGTTCCTGGATAAATCATAATTTGATTTTTTTTAGATTAAAGATTTAATATATTTATACAACTTTTTTAAAAAGATTGCAAAATTACTCTAATTAAATAGACTGTATTTATTATGGCATTCGTAGATGAAGTAAAATTACATATCAAGGCAGGTGACGGAGGTAACGGTGTTGTTCGGTGGCGTCATGAAAAATTTAAACCAAAAGCAGGACCTGGTGGTGGTGACGGTGGTGACGGTGGTGACGTGTATGCAGAGTCCGTAACTGATCTGGCATATTTGGATTATTATCTTCATAAAAAGAACTTTGCTGCAGAGCCAGGTGATCCAGGAGGTCATCTGGGTATGGAGGGAAAAAATGGTGAAGATCTGACTCTTAAATTTCCCCGTGGAACAGTTCTAAAAAATCTTGAAACTGATACAGAGTACGAACTTGGGGAGGTGGGAGATCGTGTTTTCCTCTTGAGAGGTGGTCGTGGAGGGCTTGGGAACGAACATTTTAAATCCTCAACTAATACTACCCCAATGGAGTGGACACCTGGAACACCAGCAGAAGAAGGTAATTTCTTTGCTGAATTAAGATTGTTTGCTGCAGTTGGATTTGTTGGGTTACCCAGTGCTGGAAAATCTACCTTACTGAACGCACTCACTAATGCTAAGTCAAAGGTAGCTGCGTATCATTTTACGACATTAGATCCGCATCTTGGTGATATGCATGGGCATATCCTAGCTGATATTCCTGGAATTATAGCAGGTGCATCAGAAGGAAAAGGACTTGGACATAAATTCTTGCGTCATATCAAACGAACAAATACCTTGGTTCATGTTGTTGCGCTCGATTCAGAAGATCCTATTGCTGATTACGATACTATTGTTGGAGAACTAGGAGATTATGATGAATCATTATTGGAAAAAGATGAAATCATCCTACTTTCCAAGAATGACCTTGTTGATACCGATGAATCTAAAAAAAGAATAAAAGAATTCAAAAAGAAAGTAGGTCATGATCACGTGTATACAATGACAGCGTATGATGATGAATCTATAAAAGAATTTAACAATATTCTTACTCAATATTTAGAGAATAAAAAACAAATCAAGTAAAAACTGGTTTGTTTTTAGTTTTGAACCTCTAATAAAAAATATAATTTTAGGTGAGAACCTCAAAACAACTATATGTCAGATAGTCGCAAAGGTACTTCACACAGATAATACCGAGTTATCTTGGTTTTTTATTGTATTTTTTATATGATCCCTTAGAATAGAAATATGAATATAGACATGAAAGGTTATACAGCAACTATTGGATTAGAAATCCATGCTCATTTGAAAACAAAAACAAAAATGTTTTCAAAATCTTTGAATGATCCACATCACGGTGGGGTCAATCAAAATATTTCACCTGTTGATCTAGCACATCCAGGAACCCTCCCAACCATTAATAAAAAAGCTGTTGAACATATGGTTCGTATAGGTTTGGCTGTTGGTGGAAATATAGCTAATTTTACTGAATTTGATCGAAAGAACTATTTCTATCCTGATATTCCAAAGGGATATCAGATTTCACAATTTAAATATCCCATTGTTTCAAATGGATCTCTCGCTGGTTTTGACCTGACTCGTATCCATCTTGAAGAAGATACAGCAACGTCAAAACACTTTAGTGATCATTCATTAGTTGACTATAACCGTGCTGGAGCACCTCTTATGGAGCTCGTAACCGAGCCCGTACTTCATAGTTCAGAAGATGTAATGAAATTCGCCCGTGAATTACAATTGCTTTTGCGATATTTAGCAGCTGGAGATGCAAATATTGAAAAAGGAGAAATGCGTGTTGAGGTTAACTTATCGGTATCAAAAACTGATGAGTTAGGAACAAAAGTTGAAGTAAAAAATATTGGTTCTATTTCGTCGGCGGGAAAGGCTGCAGATTTTGAGATAGAACGGCAAATTGAAGCTCTTGAAAATGGAGAAGAATTATTTCAAGAAACACGAGGTTGGGATGATCAAAAGGAGATTACCTTTTCTCAGCGTTCAAAGGAAGACGCAAAAGACTACCGTTATTTTCCAGAACCAGATTTACCAAAATTATACCTTCATGAAATTTTTGATTTAGATAAAATGAAATCTGAATTACCAGAGTTGCCAGATGAAAAGCGAAGGCGATATATAGCGCAATATGATATAAAGTCAGATGATATTGAATCGTTTATTGGAAACCATGATATGGCATTATTTTTTGAAAAAACAGTTTCAGGATTTAATGGTGATACATATTTGATTAAGGCAACGTCAAACTATATTACTTCTGATATTATTGGAATTTTAAAATCTGATGAATTTAAAGAATTAGATATTGATGTATGGAACACTCTTGATACCAATATGTTTGCGAAATTAATTACCATGGTTAATTCAGGAGACCTTGGTTCACGTGGAGCAAAAGATATCTTAGCCAATATGATTAAAGAAGGGGGGGATCCTCAGACCATAGCCAAAGAAAAGGGATTAATTCAAGATAATGATCCAGAAGCATTAAAAGTAGTCGTTCAATCTATTATTGATACAAATCCTAATCAAGTAGCTGATTATAAGGCAGGGAAGGAAACGCTTATGAAATTCTTTGTTGGTATGGGAATGAAAGAAACAAAAGGAGCTGGAAATCCAAAGATTCTAAGCGATTTGTTTATTGAGTTGTTGAAATAAAAAAAACCATAGTTATTACTAACTGTAGGTTTTTATTTTTAACGATTGTTTTATTTAATTAGGTTTCGTTTCTTCATTTTCTCTTCTTTTCTATAGATAAACAGTCCAATGATAAAGAATCCACCAATAAATACTACAAAGTATAACAACAACTGTGAATCTAGCTCTTTCACGTAATTTATTATCCACCGACAGTAAACCATAATAGGTATAAGAAATAGAAGTGATGTCCAATGATTCTTAATATAATAAATCATCATTTTAGGGGTATTTTTCTTTTCTGGGATACATTCATCGCGTGATGGTGTACCTTTTTCTTTTTGAATTTTTCTCATAATCAGGAGTTTCAGTTTTTTATAATCATATTTAATTAAATTATATTTGTCAACATATTTAACAATCAGGTACTTTCATGTAAACTCAGTACTATGAATAAATCTGGAAAATTACATCCACTTTCTCAAACAGTAAGAACCATCAGTAATATATTTGTTTCTATGGGGTTTGAAATTGCTGACGGTCCTCATATCGAAGATGAATGGCATAATTTTGATGCATTAAATGTTCCCAAGAACCATCCTGCTCGCGATATGCAAGATACTTTTTTTGTAAAAGGTACAGAAAAAAATGTTTTACGTACCCATACATCTTCAGTACAGATTAGGTTTATGGAAGAGTTCGTTAAGCAAGGGCGTGAGCTACCTTTAAAAATTATTGCTCCAGGTAAGGTGTTTAGGCAAGAAGCGACTGATAATACTCATGAATCCCAATTCTATCAAGTAGAAGGTCTTGTGGTAGGTGAGGGGATATCTTTAGCACACTTAAAGGGTACTCTAGAGAAATTTTTAAATGAATATTATGGGCGACCTATTAAATTTCGTTTTAGGCCTGGCTATTTTCCCTTTGTTGAACCTGGAATTGAAATTGATTTAAAATTCGGTGATTCATGGATGGAGGTTTTAGGGGCAGGAATGGTTCATCCTAATGTATTGAAAAATGTTGGTATTGATCCAGAGAAATATTCTGGATTTGCATTTGGTGTTGGTATAGATCGACTCACTATGATGAAATATGACATCAAAGATATTAGACTTATGTATCAAGGGGACCTAAAACTCCATGATGCTATTTATCCAGATAATAAGGAAACTACCTAATATGTTAATTTCACGTAACTGGCTACAAAGTCATTTCGAAACTGAATTGCCTTCTGCTGAAAAAATTGCTGAAACGTTAATGATGCATTCCTTTGAACTAGAAGGAATTAAAGAAAAGAATGGTGATTATATTATAGATATTGACGTTCTTCCTAACCGTGCACATGATTGTTTGTCATATGCTGGTGTTGCTCGAGAGTATTCAGTTCTCACTGGGTATGATCTAAAAAAAGAACGTTATCATTACCAAGATAAAATAAGCCATAATGATACAAAAATATCAGTAGTTATTGAAAGTAATGAACAATGTTATCGCTATATGGCTCGAACTATTAATAATGTGACCGTTACAGAATCACCTAAATGGCTAAAAGAGCGAATGGAATCTATTGGACAACGTTCAATAAATAATATTGTTGATCTAACGAACTATGTCATGTTTGATGTCGGTAATCCTATTCATGTTTTTGATGCGGATAAAATTGATGGAGGTATAACTATTCGTAATGCACATGATGGAGAACAAATGAAAACTCTTACCGGTGAAGGAGTCGAGCTGGTTATGTCAGATCTTGTTATTGTTGATGATAAAGGGGTTTTGGCGCTTGCTGGAGTAAAGGGAGGAACAAAAGCAGAAGTAACAAAAAATACAAAAAATATAATACTTGAAGTTGCGAATTTTAATCCGACTACGACACGAACCACTGCCCGTCGAGTAAAAATTTTGACTGATTCCTCAAAAAGATTTGAGAACGCTATCACATCAGAATTAGCACCAATTGCTTTGGAGGCAATTTCACGTTTAATCAGCAATGTTCTCTCTACAGAATCATTAGGAATTATTGTTGATAATTATCCAATAAAAGAAGAATCAATAAAAATAACAGTACGACATGATCATATTAATAGATTATTAGGATTGAGTCTTGAGGTAAATGAAATTGAAGAGCTCCTGGGTCGCATTGATTATCAATTCCATACTGAAAATGACTCTTATCTTTTAACAATTCCTGCTAATCGTTTGGATCTGAGGATACCTGAAGATATTATTGAAGAGCTTGGACGTATTTATGGATACCATAATATTCCTTCTAAAAATGTAGACGAATATAAGTTCACCCCTGCTGTGAATACTTTGGTTTTTGTTGAAAATAAAATTAAAAATTACTTGCTCTCGCAGGGTTTTTCCGAGCTTAAAAATTATTCATTTGTTAAAAAAGGTGATTATGAAATGCTCAATCCTATTGCAAGCGACAAGAGGTCCTTGCGTAAAAACTTGTACAAAGAAATCCTAGTTGTTCTTGAGAAAAATAATAACAATAGGGCATTTCTAGGCACTGAACAAACTCTTATTTTTGAAATTGGGCGGACCTATACTAAAAAAGGGGAAGTGGATGTATGCTGTATTGCTATAAAAAATAACGGAAAGAAAGAAAATAAAAAATACGGAATAGAAAGAGTTCAGTTAGAAAAAGTTCTCGTTGATTTAGGGGATCTTTTTGATGTGACTATAGATGCAGAATTTGAAGGAAATTCAGTCTCCTTTAGCATAGATCAACTTCACAGCTCTGCAAGCTCATATAATGATATGTTTTCTAATAATAGCTACATGCCTTCAGCATTGTTTCATCCTATTTCTCCATTTCCATATATTACTCGTGACATTTCATTTTGGACATCAAACAGTATTTCAGAAGTTGAACTAAGAACTATTATCCAAGGTACTGATACACGTTACCTTAAGAAAATTTTTCTTTTTGATCGATTTGAAAATGAAAGTAAGGTTTCTTATGCCTTCTCGCTTGTATTTCAAGCAAATAAAAAAACCTTAACTGACGAGGAAGTTGAGTTAGATATGTTTTTAATAGGAAAGGCACTACAAGATAATAGTTGTGTTTTACGATAAAAATTTATACTGGACTTCATTATAAGAAAATAGCTTGCTCTAAAAATACTATTAATGAGTATATTTTTTTGTAAAAAAAAAGCTTATTCAGCTTCTTTTTCTTCTCCACCTTTTTGATCAACTAGCTCAGGCTCCATTGCTACGTCAGATTCTTCTTCTTCTTCCTCTTTTTGTTCTTGTGGTGCCGAGAGGATTACAATGGTTGTATTCAGGTCTTCAAGGATAGTTATTGCAGAATCTAGTTTTAGATCTGAAACCTTTATTGAATCTCCTAGTTTAACAAGGCTAGAAATATCCACTTCAATATGGTTTGGAATTTTACTTGGAATTGTTTCTATCTCAATCTCGTCGAGTCGAATGTTTAGTATTCCAACTTTATTCTCAATACCTAATGACTTACCAACAAATTCAACAGGAACTGTTACTTCTGATTTCTCACCTTTTTTAAGCATTCTGAAGTCGATGTGTAATAATTTTCCTGAAACAACATGTACCTGCATGTCTTGTGTTAAACACTGTTCCCCGGCAATATCACCACTAGTAGTAATGATCCCAGAAGTACCAAGGTGTCGGTATACTTTTCTAAATTCGATGTCATCTACTGACACGGGTGTATTTTCAAAACCAGATCCGTAACAAATCGCAGGCACACGACCTTGTGATCGTAAGAACTCAGTTGTATCAGTTTCTAGGTTTCTTTTTGTAAATTTTAGCTCTGTCATAATACAGAAGATTATAGTCACAATAGCCTATATTGCAAGTTCTTTGATGTTTTTTATATGTGACAATCATTATCACTTTGATATAATAGAAAAATGAAAAAAAATTATAAACTAATAACAGCACTTATACTCTTCGTTACTATTAGTATTTTTACAGTATCAGCACCGTCTGTTGTTGCTCAATTTGATATTAATAAATGTAATCAAAAAGAAAATGAAGTTGATTGTCGCAAGCGAATTGAAGCATTGGCGGGTGAGATTAAAGTCATTAACGGTAGTATTAATATTGAAGATAATAACCAAGCTACCCTGGGAACTGAAATTAGTAAACTCACCGGTGATATAAAGAAGACAAGCTCTGAAATTAAAAAGAAAAATAGTTTAATAAAAAATATCAAAAATGATATAACGTCAAAAGAAAAAAGTCTTTCTGGACTTAATGACAAATTAAGAAGAGAAAAACAATCCTTAGAGAAAATTTTACGCAAACGCTATGAACTTGGAGATGCTACCTTGTTTGAGGTAATTCTGAGTAATAAAAATCTCTCAGATTTTTATGAAGATGCCCCGGCCCTATCTTATGTTCAGAATTCATTATCTGATTCTTTTCAAATTATTGATACTCTTAAGGTTGAAATCTATGGTCAAAAATCAGCCTTAGAGAAAAAACAAGGAGAAGAGGATGCTGTAAAATATACTCTTCAAGTAGAACAAAAAAAAATTGAAGGACAAAAGAAGCAGCGCGATCAAGCTTTGACTGTTAGTAATCAAAAAGAAGCGTCCTTAGCAAAACTGCGTGAAGTTAAGCGTAAAGAGCAAGTGAAAATTACTAACAAACTCTTTGAACTTCGTGATGTCGCCGGTGGAGGTATTGCATTTGGTGATGCATATAAATATGCAAAAGAAGCTGGGGGAAAGACTGGTGTCCGTCCAGCGTTTATTTTGGCTATTTTGGAGCAAGAGTCTAATCTAGGGAAAAATGTTGGTACCTGTAATAGAAATAATAACGAACCTATTTGGTCTGAAATTATGCCAGGACCAACATCTGGCTCATGGAGAGATGATCAAACAATCTATAAAGGACTTATGGCTAAACTTGGCCGACCACTTGTTGGAACCCCTCTTTCATGTCCTATCAGAATTAACGGTAAATCATCAGGTTGGGGAGGAGCAATGGGTCCTTCTCAATTTATTCCTGCGACATGGAAAGATTACCAGAACCGAGTCACAGCTTCTGTAGGGGAGTCTGCTGATCCGTGGAATCCACGTCATGCTATTCATGCAACAGCCCTCTATGTATCAAATCTTGGAGCACGTGCCCAAACCTATGAGGCTGAGAAAAATGCTGCATGTAAATACTATTCTGGGCGAGGGTGTTCTGACCCTAATGTAAAAAACGCATTTTACGGTAATGGTGTACTTAATAGAGCTATTAAGATTCAAGCAAATATCGATCTATTGCAATCATAAAATATGAATGAATCATTCATAAAATCAATTAGTTCCTTATTAAAAAAATCAAAGAATATAAGGAAGAAATAAAGAAATAA
>JBLIKX010000020.1:0-10595 GCA_047637555.1 Crocinitomicaceae bacterium | reverse complement strand
AGATCCAGTAAATGTAACTACTATTATGAGGGGTGTTTCTACGAATGTTATGGTTGATAATCCAAATGCTACGGTTGCTTTTGCTCAAGGTTTGCATCCAACCGTTGATTTACGTCAAGGAACAATAAATGGTGCCCAAGTTATATTTTTGGATTTTGATATTGATCCAACAAATCCTAATTTAAATCTTGATGGGGATATCAGCTTTTTACAAGGTGGTGGGGGAGGTGATGTTACCGCAGCGATTCCTATTGTTAAGGCAAATGGACATAAATTAAGATTTATTTGGAACGAAGGTACTGCGGAGAGTGATTTTGGTGGGAT
The DNA here is from genome assembly GCA_047637555.1 of Crocinitomicaceae bacterium. Lineage (GTDB taxonomy): Bacteria > Patescibacteriota > Minisyncoccia > Phycocordibacterales > UBA1006 > UBA1006. The sequence goes on along the minus strand of JBLIKX010000020.1, from coordinate 10,271 downwards.
TATTAATTACACCGGTGACGTCTCAGATATAAATGACGCAACAGACAAGGTGTTGGTAAACAAGGAGTGGTTTAATTTGAATAATAATAAAACACCATCATATACCCTTGCAACATTACCAGCGGCAACTACTGGAGATATTGCACATATTACTGATGCTGATGCAGGTATTACCTATAGAGGTGTTGCCACGGGTGGCGGGTCTAACGTAGCACTAGTATTCTTCGATGGTACTGATTGGTTGTACCATTAAAATTAGTACTGATTATGATTAATTATTTTAAACTAACGCTCATAGTAATAATAATTTTTGCAGCTGGAGTATCTACTGTTTATGCTGCCGGAACTATTTCTGGAAATCAAACAGCATATATTGATAATCCTTCACTCATTGCTGTAGGTGCTCAACAAGTAAATTTTGCACCAACAAATGCTTCTCCTGTACCTGATTTGAATGTTTCCTCTGGTTTAACTGGTCAAGTATGGTCATCCGGGCTTGGATGGATTCAGTTTTCAGGTGCCGCTTATGGGGTAGATGTCACGTGTGATGCTTCGACGCAAATAGGAACCTTCTCTGGTTTAGCATGGGGGAGTACGGCTGGATGGATTAATTTCTCTCCTACTAACGGTGGGGTTACTATTGATTCAAATGGTGTTTTACACGGAACAGCCTGGATAGAAAATGCAGGATGGATGGTATTTGACCAATCTGTTGGAGCAGGAAATTCTGGGTATGTTCAATTTGATTTTGCATGCCAAGGTAATAGCTCAAGTGGCGGGAGATCAGCATTAGTTAGATATTTTTGTAAAGATCCAGATGCTATTAATTATACAAGTTCATCTTTTGGTAGACATAATGGGTCATTATGTAAATATGATGAGGTAACCCAAGAGGTTATTACCATCAATAATCAAGAGAATCCTGAAGATTTAGATCAGCAAAATAACCAATTGTGTAAGGTTCCGTTTGATACCTATCACAAAAAAGAAAGTTATAATCCAGAGATCAAAAGAATTCAAAATTTTTTAAATCAACATCTTGATAAGTCACTGGTGTTGGATGGAATTAATGGTGGTAATACAACCCAAGCCATTAAAGATTTTCAAGAAAAATATAGAGAAAAAATTCTTGATCCGTGGAACCTTCAGCAACCAACAGGATACTGGTATCAGTCGACGCGCTACCAGGCAAACAAGATTCTCGGTTGCCCGGGAATACCTCTTATCTTGGACAATGGATATTCCTTAAAATATTAAAAAAACATCAAAATTATTGATGTTTTTTTGTGTTAGAATTTTATATATGAAAAAATCAGTTTGGTTACACAATATTCGCTCAGTTCACAATGTCGGTTCGGTTTTTAGAACGGCTGATGCTGTAGGAGTAGATCACATTTATTTATCGGGATATACACCATTACCAATTGATCGCTTTGGTAGAAAGCGTGATGACATGAATAAGATTGCATTGGGTGCAGAAAAATCTATTTCGTGGTCTCAATTAGAAAATATTCCAGAAGATATCATAAATTTAAAAAACGAAGGAGCGACCTTGGTATGTGTAGAACAACATAATAATTCAGTAGAATACGATAGTTTTTTAGCAGTAAATGACTACTCTGAAATTATTTTAGCTATGGGTGAAGAAACAAAAGGCTTTGATATTGAAATATTATTGTTAGCAGATACAATAATTGAAATTCCAATGAGAGGGAAAAAGGAATCTCTCAATGTTTCAGTGGCTTTTGGTATTGCAGCCTATTCCGTCTTTAGGTAACACTATTGATACATGAAAAAAGACCTTCGATTAAGAAGGTCTTTGTTTATTATAAAGCCAGAGGCTTTTTGTAATTACATAAAAGTAATATCAATACTGTTGGAAACTACAGTGCTATTACCAATGCTATCTGTCATCATCATCGTTAGCTGAGCAACATCAGTTGTTCCAATCCCACCAGAAGGTACAAAGTTTTCACCTCCAATACCAACCTCATAACTATTTGATCCTACAATAATGTTTTCACTTTCGTTGAAATCAATCTTCCACGTATCTCCGCTTATTAAGGTGAAGGTAACATCCAAGGTTCCACTATCTCCAATTTTTATATTATCGATTTTCATATTCGGATCTTGTCCAGTTGGCATTGTAATACGAAGTTCAAAATTTTTAGTAAAATCAATACCTCCTGCATCAACGATAAGGGTAAAAACTGGACTATTACCTTGGTTTGCGTTTACGACACCACCATTTTCCTGCACCAACTTTTCGTTGGTATATGGAATAGTAGAGGTCTTAAACGACCCAACAGTTCCAGGGTGAGGTGTACCATTAACCATCAATTGATAGCTAACTTCAGAGTTTTGTTTATGGTTAAATGTTTCCATATACATTATCTGATTAACACTACCGTCTGATATGGTCACCGCTGTTTCTGTATCAATGGTGTTTCCGTAGATATCAATACCTTCGAATTTCCAAATACCCGAAACGTCGTCCCCTGTAATGTTGGTGGTAATTAATTGAACACGACCATCATTTGGTGTGACCATATCAATAGTACCATCAGCTGCTCCAAATTGACCTGGGGTTGCGGTTGTAAAACTTGCATTCCAGAATTCTTCTCCTTCGAATTTCCAGTAAACATCGTACTTTGTATCCATGTTTAAAGTTATTCCTGAATTTTTTGTAGGAAACGATGCTACGATATCTTCGTTTTGGCTTCCGTTTGTGGTCTTTACTATAAGACTATCAATTACATTACCTCCAGCAGATCTTAATTCAGTCAAGATATCTCGTGCGTCTGAGAAATTTTTAGAAATTGGCAATGTTACCGTTGTTCCGCCTGTTGTTGTATCAGTGAATTCTGCCTGACCTGCCGCACTAACCTCCTCAAGAAGTGGAATAACGTATTCTAACGAAATTGATGTAACAGGTTGCCCTGTTACTTGATTCAGTATTGGCATTCCATTTGCATCAACGAATGTATAGGGATCATTTGTATAAGGATCATTGAATTGAATTTCATAATCATCAGGGTCTAATCCTGGGAAATTCAATAATTCAGAAACACCAGATCCAATACCGTTAACGTTTAAATCAAATGAGTCTCCTAATGGATTACTATTTGAAATAATCTGACCTTCAAGTGGTTGAATTCCCTCATCACTTTTTCTTTCGAAATGTAGTAATGTTGCACCTTCATCATTTATCTCTAATTCTTTGAGATAAATAGATCTAACTGGCGCAGTAGGATATTCAATCTCAACATTCTGTGGATTCACTACTCCTGTTGCCTTTTGATATGAATCTATTTCGTTAGTTGTAAATTGTGCCACTTCAATAGTAACCTTAAGATCCTCTTTCAATACGTTATCAAGAGGTCTACTAAATGTTCTACTGAAGCCATTCGGTCCAGTTTCTAATGATAGCCCATTTGCAAATCCAGGCCATTGGCCAGGAGTATTTTTATATACCACAAACGCACGTACATCTGCATAATTAATATTGCTTCCAACATTAATTGTTAATTCCATCTGAGTTCCGTCACTTGAAAGATTTGGTGTTACCTTAAAACTGGTAACTCCTGTTGTTCTTTCAATTTCTAGTTCTTCATCATCTTTATTACACGAAACGGTGATAAACATAATGGATAATAGGGCGCATACATACTTGATTATTTTCATAATTATTCGATTTTTAGATTTAAAATATTGTTTATACTTTAGTTTACATTTTGTTTTAATTTAACAAAGTATTAGTCATATGTCAATAGTTGTGTTGAAATAAATAAACTCATCTGTGGACATCTTTTCTATAAAAAAATACCTAATATAGGTATTTTTTATTTAATATGGCTGAGTGCAGATTTTATTCTATTACCCGTCTCTGTAATCTTTGAATCGATTTTTTCAATGGCTTGGTATGCCTGAGATGGAGAATATCCTAATGCAACGAGAGCATCAACAACGTCAGTGTCTCCGGTATGTATCGTTCGTTCAGTTTCGCCCGCATAGTCTTTTAACTTATCACGTAACTCAATACACATACGTTCAGCCGTTTTTTTTCCAACTCCAGGAACCGAAGTCAGGAAATCAATATTATCATGCACAATGGCCTGATACAAAGTATCAGTCGAAGCCAATCCAATCATAGCTAATCCTGACCGAGGTCCAATCCCCGAAACATTTAATAGTTTTTTGAAAAAATAGAGTTCATTTTTTGTTTCAAATCCATACAGATCAAAGGCAGTTTCCCGCACAATAGTATGAATGAATAGTGATATTTCAGATTGCATGAGTGCCCAGGATAATGTGGCATCTGTCGTGAATACATTATATCCAACCCCTCGTACATCCAGTACAAGTGCTTTATCAATTTCAAAAAGAGATTTTCCGGTAAGGTATGAGATCATGGTATGAGTATAACAAAAAAGACCCACTTTCGTGAGTGATTTTTTACTATGATTGTTTCATAATTCCGTCAAAGGTAACAATAAGCTCTGTGAGCTTTTGAGATACTTTATTTTCTGAGCTCGTTTCTAGAGCTATTTTAATGTCTTCATTTTCCCAAGACAGTTCCGTAATAGAATTGATAATTGCATCATAACGTCTGAAAATATTGTTCTTATGACGTTTTGCAAATTCAGACAATATTTTACACTGATGAATTATTTGCTGTAGGTACTTTATTTTTTGAGGGCTTTGCTCGTATTCTTTTTTAAGATTCTCAATCGTTTCAGTTTTACTCTTTTCTAAGATATCCATAAACATTCCAATATCTGAATATTCAAAATGGAGGAGCACCTTTGGAACAGCAAATTCTTGCATAAGATTTCCCTCGGAATCTTTTTCATATTTTACTTTTGTCTTGTAACCATCTTTTATATTTTCAAGGAGTTTAAAAAACTTTCCATCAAACTCTTTTTCTTCGATTCTCCTGAAAGTTACATCAGTTGCAATCCCTACAAAGTCTTTCCCGGCATCTTCTTTTGTTATTTCAAGAAGATTATCTACAGATCTTTTCACATCACTGAATTCAGATGTTTGTTTCATATTTACCTTGGATCCATACCAATCAAGGTTACTGATAGCATAATCAATACCCTTTTCTGTGATAGTGGCCATTTTTTTTGCATGCTCTATACGATTTTTATCCTTTTCATTTAAATCATCTTTTTTAATTTCAAGGAATTCTTTTCGTTCAACGAGATTATTAAAATCTGAATTTACTTGTTCAATACCTCCTTTTGTAATTTTGGCAAATTGTAAATAATACTCGAGTGATTCTGTTTCGTGAGAAGCAACCTCCTCGTATACTGCTTCGACACGTTTTCTATTTCCGGCAATATTCGCTTCTCGTAATTCCGAAAAATTCACATTTGCTTCAATTTTTTCTTTTGCTAAATTAGTTTTTTCAGCTTTAGATATAGTGAGAGTGCTTTCTTCTGTTCGAACAGGAATATGCTCAGGAACAGTAACTTCTTTTATTTTTTCTTCTTTTGGTGGTTCTTGTAATAGTTCAGAAGATTGAATTCCCTTGATGATATTTTCAAATTTTCTTTTATAACGAGTGGTTTTAATAAACTCTTCTAGCTTTTGAAGAGTCTCTTTATTGTTGAATAAAACGAAATCTAGTTCTTGTGTTTCAATATGGTCATTGAAAAATTTTTTTGCATCGCTGTGCTCCATTGTATCTGATGACTTGGTGAAGTATTCAGTTACTCCAGCAGAAATAAAATTTTTAACTGAGACTACTTGATCTTCAGAAACTTGTGGGTTGGGTTGTTGTTCTGGTAGTCCTTTTTCCATGATGCTAAAATTATATCATGATTTGTAATATATTTATATTATCGTGCAATAAATTCTTGGTATTATTTATCATAGTGTTAGAATTTCACTATGAATATCGATATACTTTTTGAAAATAAAAATCTACTCGTCATCAACAAACCTTCTGGTTTGGTGGTGCATTCTGACGGAAAAACTGACGAACCAAATGTCGTTGATTGGGTCTTGGAAAACTATCCAGAAATTAATGGTGTTGGTGAAAATATGATTATTAACCACAAGGGTCAAGAGATTGAATTAAACCGTCCTGGAATTGTACACCGTATTGACCGTGATACGTCAGGGGCTTTGGTTGTTGCCAAAACACAACGATCATTTGATCATATTAAACAATTATTTAAAGAGAGAAATACAAAGAAAACCTATCAAGCCCTGGTTTATGGACTTATTAAGGACGATTCAGGTTTGATTGATCAACCAATAGGACGACATAGCAAAGATTTTCGTATGAAAATGGCAGGGCAGAATGCACGCGGTCAATTGCGAGAAGCTCAAACCGAGTACCGCGTCATTGAACGTTATGTTGATTTGAATACAAAAAAAGATATTCAAGGTCAATATCAAAAATATTCTCTGGTTGAATGTAAACCAAAGACAGGACGTACACATCAGATTAGGGTTCACTTGAAATGGTTAAACAATCCTATCGTCGCTGATTCGTTGTATCGAGGAAAACGTAAAGAGGTACTTGGTCTTGATAGAACAGCTTTGCATGCTTATGGTATTGAATTTAATGATGTGGATGGAGAGCACATTTTTGTCAGTGTAGCTTTATCTAAGGATATTCAATCGGCCGTTGATTCTTTGTCTCTGGCACAAGACAACGTATAATAGAATTATGAAATCAGGTATTAAAAAACGCAGTATTATTACGATTATTATTGGTCTATTGTTTGCAATTATTTCAGGAATTCTTGTATTTAATAACTGTCGGATTATTGCCGAGGGTCAAAAAGTGCCAAGCATCGTAACCAGGGTTATCGAAGTTACAAATGATGATGGTACTAATTATAGACCAGAATTTACGTATACCTATCAGGGTGTTGAAAAGATATATCAGCCCAGTTACAGTGCCAGTAGATCTCTTGTTCCAAATCTTGGAGATGAAAAGGTACTTTATATAAGTGATCGTGGTATTTCTACAGGGATTTTTAATATTAGCTTTATAGCACCTCTAATTGCCTTTATTATTGGGTTATTCGTCCTTGTTTTTGGTATTAATTCAATAGCTAAGGGAATTAGAGGGGTCGAAAAAACGACACTGTTAAAGAGACACGGAAGAAAGATACACGCACGCTTTATTCGTCAGGATAGTGCAAACATGCCAGTGAATAATCAGCGCGGTGTGATACTATTTTTCCAGGAAGAAGACGGAGAGCAAGTATTCCAGACTCATCCAATATATAGTAATTATTCTATAAAATGGCTAGAGGAGCATTTATTTGATGTATACATTGATACAGCAAATGCAGATAACTACTACATAGATATGGAAAAACACTTTGGAGAACCTGTTCGGTATAATTAAAAAAACACCTAAAAGGTGTTGTTTTAATATAGAAAATATTTAATTAAACTACTTATTGCGATCAATCCAAAAAATATTTCTAACATTAGGTTAGACCAGTTTCTATCAACATATACCCGAACCCCCAGTAATATTGCTGCTACCAAGTTTGAGATTCCATAAATAGGACCAGTTGATTCAATATATCCCCAGGTATTTAAGGCGTATGCAGTAAATAAGATAATAGTTCCTAGCCAACCGATAGTTTGAATTAGGGGTGATTTCGCTGTAAATTTCATATTCCGTAATATACCTGTTTATAACCTAAAAATATAGTTGATATATATAATGTCTGTGATAATCTAAAGAACATTATGAGTAAAATAAAATCACAATTCCTACCAGAATCAGTTCGAAATCGTAAAGATCTCGACATCCGTGCTGGAGACACAGTACGCGTAAACGTAAAGATTCAAGAAAAAGGAAAAACTCGAATTCAAACATTTGAAGGGCTCGTTTTGGCACGTAAACATGGTGCAGAGAACGGAGGGACATTTACTGTCCGAAAAGTATCAAAAGGTATTGGTGTAGAACGAATATTTCCATTGTATTCACCAGCCATTGAATCTGTAGAAGTTCTGCGGCGTGCAAAAGTCCGACGATCAAAACTCTACTTCTTACGAGATGCAGTTTCAAAACATATGCGTTACAAACTTCGACGTATTACAGACATGGGAACTGGTACGGCTAATCTTCCAGAATGGATGAATGATGAAGAAGCAGTAGCAGAAGAAATCGAATATGAAGATGAGGCAGTAGAAGAGAAGACTTCTGACGAATCATCATCAGAAGAAACAGAAGAATCATCAGAGAGCGTTATTGTTGAATCTAAAAAAGAAAACAAAGAATAATAAAAATAAAATCTATTAATTTAGATTTTATTTTTTATTATGGCTTCTTTTTTGATATAATAAATTTATTATGAAAAAACAAAAAAAAATTAAGGGTTACAATAAACATTTACGTAATTATATTACCTTATCAATGCTGGTGAGTTTGGGGATGATGATGTTCATCGGACTGGCAGTTATCTCAATTTCTAATTCAGAGGTATTTATGTTTGAAATTCCATTTATTGTTTATACACTTTCTCTATTTATATTCTCAATGATGACTATAATGGGGCTGTACTATTTCAATACTTTTAATAAATAACCATAAGTGGTTTTTTATTAAAAGATCATTTACTTAACAAAGATTCAGTAACTTATTTTTACTGGATTTTTTTGTACAGATGATCTACAATTTCCTCAACAAAAATTTATTGAAATAATTTCCCAGAACTGGAACTTAAAAAATGCATCACGAGAATACGTTAGGAGCGAGAACAGACTCAAAATCAAGAATGCTAAAAGACATTAAGAATAATTATTTCTGCATCTGCGAAAGAATTAGATCCAGACCTAGTCGTAAATACCTTAAAAAAATAACAGAAATAAAATAAGCTAACCCAAGATAAATCTGTTCGTATTATTAAGAAACAGATATTTAGAACTATGATGATAAAGAGACTCTACCCAAGAAAGCATCTTTGTGAGCTACAGGTAAACGGCAGGTTGTAACCCAAAGGAAGTTTTATGCTTGTAGAAGCAACCTAAGTATTGGTACAATAGAGGCATTATGATTTGGTTAACACTTGGGATTATTATTTCGGCAATAGGAGGGCTATTATTGAGTTTGTATATTAAAAAGAATAAGTATTCAGAAGATCACATGGTCTGTCCTCTGGGTGGTGAGTGTAAGGAACTAACTTCAGGACGTTTTTCACGATTCCTATTTTTTCCTATTGAAACACTGGGGGCTCTGTATTACGGTTTAGTTATTGTTATTTATTTAGCTACTCTTCTTATGGTTGTTCCAGATATGGTATTACTAATTGGTCTTTTACTTTCGAGTATTGCCTTTGCATTTTCTATGTATCTTACTATTGTTCAAATTTTCGCAGTAAAAAAATGGTGCACACTATGTCTTGGTTCAACAGCTATTAGTTTTCTTATTATTGTATTGATATTTATAGGATACGAATCGACCTTTGCTGAATTTGCGTATACCTCTCGTGATCTCTTGCGCTGGATATATATGATCGGTGTTATCTTAGGAGCGGTTATGACAACTTTACATGCACGTATTTTTATTAATTTTTTGAAAGATTTTAACATTTCACGAAAAGAAGAAAAACGCTTAGAAATGTTTTCGCATACGGCTTGGATTGGATTGGGACTTTCTTTTTTATCTGGATTAGGATTAGTATTGACTGATCGTTATAGCGAATATGTTGATGCAAATTCATTTATCGTAGTCCTAATTATTATGGGAGTATTGATTGTGTACGAGGTAGTTGTGAATATGTATGTGAGTCCAAAACTTATAGGTATTCATTTTGGAGAGCATCCAGAATTAGATGATCACAAACACGGCATGCAGAGAAAATTAGCCTTTGGTTTTATTGCTGTTGGTGTAGTATCTTGGTATTCATTATTAGTTTTGTCAGTATTTGACCTCTTCTCATATTCAAGCGGGCAACTATTTGTCACCTATGGGATATTAATTGTATTAGGGGTAGCAGTGACCATGATGGTTGAGATAATTATTTATCGTAAATCATTACGCATTAATTACGTACCTATTGATCAGGAGGGAGAAGAGTAGTTTTTCTAGATTAAAAAGCAACAACGTTGCTTTTTAATCTAGTCAATTTTTTATGAATATGTATACTATTAAATGTCTCTAGAATCACAGATGAGGCATAGATATCAGCTGATATTTAAAAAAACACACATGGTGACTATGGTATAATGGTTATTACTCGGGTTTGTGGTACCTGCAATTCGGGTTCAATTCCCGATAGTCACCCAAA
>JBLIKX010000019.1:0-10900 GCA_047637555.1 Crocinitomicaceae bacterium | reverse complement strand
AGGAACGCGTACTCAACCACGCAAGAGAAGTAATGGATCATACGGTTCATCTTCAAGCAGATCAAAAGGAACCACTAGAGCGAGCTCTAGCTATTCTTCTCGATTTGGTCGTGGACAAAGACAAAGAGGTAACTATTAAATCCTCATTACATATAAAAAAACCCTTACATCGTAAGGGTTTTTGTTATGTACGAATTCTATGAAAACAAGTATTATTATTTGACAAAACTATAAAAAGATGATAATTTTAATACAGAAATATAAACAACTTACATTAATAAGTGTAGGACAATAAAATAAAAAAAATGAAAAAAATACTTTTATGTGTAGGATTACTTACCGTTATGCAGTTTTCCTATGCTCAGACAGATCCCCACTTTGTATTACGAGGTGGCTCCACTAATATTGACGCTGTTTTGGTTATTGCAGAAGCTCAGAATAATCTTCCTTTTGATGTTATATCTAAAGATGACAACACGATGGGAAATAATTATAGTTTCTCCTTGGTGGGGGCTAAAGACTATAGTTATAATTGTAGTAGTAATCTTAGTATTACTACCGCTATGGCAGGAGGTATACGTACAGAAGATGCTAACCCAAGAACCGGTGTAAGTATTAACGATGTATGTCCAAAACAGGCTAAGGCAATAAGTGAAGTTATCCAGTGTGCAAACAGGTTATATCGTGAAATGTTGAAAGACATAATACCAATACTAGAACAAAAAGAGGATTGTAATTGTCCAGAGAAAAAATCTAAGTTTACGCCAGATGTAACCAAAGATGACGGAATTGTTATTTTAAATAATACCGGTGTGACCCAAGGAATAGGATTACGCGTTTCACCTCAGGAGAGATATTTTTCTGAGTCTAAACGTGATCTTGATCAAACCTATGCGAAAAAAGGGAGAGAAAGAAACCCCATGAATATAGGTAGAGCTTGGTTTGGTGCAATACACGTACGCGAAAACCAAGGATGGCTTGTTGATGTGGGAACTATATTGGCTTTAGCAGCAATAGGAGATTTAATCCAAGGAGATGGATTCGACCTATATGGTGCATTTGCAGATGGAAATAATCCATTCTCTAATGAAACCTGGGGACCAAACGATTCTGGTAATGAAAGTCGTGCCTTTATCTTTAGAGGTATTTCAATTCAACCGAAAACTGGTTACCACCAGCAATCAAAAACATTTGTGTTTGGATTTGGGATAGGACTATAAATTAATTTTTAAAATTGAATTGGGTTTCCTTAAGTTTATTCTTAAGGAAGCCCTCACTAATAAGCTTTGAATATGCGATAATAGATATTGAAAGTTTATAGGTGAATTACTTGACAAGTTATTATTTATATGATAATATATTTATATTAAAAACATTTATTATTTTACTACATACCATGAAAAAAATTATTACAACAACAATTAAAACACTGGCACTTTTTGCACTGATGACCACAGGAGCGGTTTTTGCTGACGCTGCAAGTTTCGACCCAGAACCATATGGAAATGATGGGTTTAATACTATCAATACTGATTGTTTAGATAAATGTGCGAACGACTATAACAGTGTTTCTTTTAATAATGTTATGAACAATGGAAATGGAGAGTTTACGGTTTATTTAAACTTCCGAAACCAGAGCTCAGGAACATTGCAGAACGCACGAGCCTCAGTGAACTTCCCTTCCTCTGGAACGAGTTCAAGTGCAACCATAAATGCTTCACTGAATGGTAATAATGCTGGACAAATCAATGATAGTTCACAAATTACTGGGATGCCAGATTCATGGGAGATTGATTATCTTGATGGGTTTGTGCTTGTTGAAGAGCATTACAGTGAACCAAATAATGTTCCATGTTCTGATGCTTTTCCAGGAAACTGGCCATGGCAAATAAATAATATAAATAATCCAAGTAACGTAACTATTGGAGATCTTCATGACTGGGGAAATGGGTGGTGTGATCAAGGGTACGTATTTCTAAAATTCCGTATTACTGATACATCAAACCAGGGTGGAGGTGATGACGTTGAGGTATTAACACGATTAGTAGGTTCTTTTGATGAAAATTCAGCTACATTGCGAGGACGAATTCTCGAAGGAGACGGAGTCAATGATGTATGGTTTGCCCTGACAACAGGTTCAAATCCAAGCTGTAATAACAGTTCACATGAGCAAACAGTTTCTGGTAACTATACTTTAAATGCTGGAGATAACTTTGAATTAGATGTTGACGGTTTAAATCCAGGTACAAAATATACCTACCTAGCCTGTGCATACGATGGATCACAAAATGTTGCAGCGTCAAATGACGAAAGTTTTGTAACAGATGATATTATCGTAAATGATCCAGATGTAAATGTTCGAACAGAAACAGAAGAAAATGTTACAACAAACTCAGCTCGTCTTAATGGACGACTCTTAGATGGAACAAATGTAAATGTATGGTTCTCTTTGGCAACAAACCCAAGTCCAAACTGTAACGGAACAAACGGAAGTCAAATTGTTAATGGACCAAATTCCTTAACAACACCAACTTACACATATGTACCTTTTGATGTGATGACTACCGGTTTATTATCAGACACAAGATACTACTACGTAGCATGTGCAGATGATGGAAATACTAACGACCAAGGAACAGTTGAACCATTTGATACACTTTCAAATACTGGAGGTGATAACGTTAATGTTACAACTGAGAATGAAACAAACCTAGAGTCTAATTCAGTAACTTTAAATGGACGTTTAACAGGAGGTAAAAATGTAAAAGTATGGTTTACCTATTCAACAAACAACCGCGTAACCTGTAATACAGGGACCTTAGTAAACGGATCGAACTCACTTGATGCGGTAAATGATTTTAGCGTAAATGTGAATCAATTTATTCAACCTGATACCACCTACTACTACGTAGCATGTGGAGACGATAGAAAAACTGATGATCAAGGAAGATTAGATGAATTCACTACTCCTGAAGAAGGAGGAAATGGGGGAGATGATGAGCCACGAGCAGAAACTCAAAGCGCGCGGGATATTGAAGAAGATACTGCTGAATTACGTGGAGATGTTGATATGAATGATTTCAATAATGGAATTGTATTTTTTGTCTACGGCCAAGATGAAGACATGATCAAAGATGTAGAAGATAATTATGATGAATATCGTGATGCTCGTAATGACGAAGATAATGACAATTTCAGGGTTGTTCGGGTTGATAGCGATCTAGATGGTGAGGATCGATATGAAGAAAAAGTAAATAACCTAGAAGAAGACGAAAAATATTTCTTTATCATCTGTGTTGAGTATAAAGATAATAATAACTATGAAACTCTTGATTGTGGAAACGTAAAACGTTTTGACACCGATAATGACATAGAGGTTCGAACTGATACACCACGAAACATTACCCAAACAACCGCTGAAATGTGTGGAACATTGGAAGAAGATGGAGGTAATTCAGTTCAAACATGGATTGAATTCCGGCGTGATAATCAAAATTCATTTGATCAAACTTCAAGTTCTCAACGTCGTGAGACATCATTTTGTACACGAGTAAGTGGCCTTTCTCCAAATACGCTCTATTTGTATCGTGCATGTACACCCGAAAGATGTGCACCAACACGAACTTTTAAAACGCAAGGACAAAATGTTCCAATAGGATTAAGTCCAATTATCAATACTGATAATCCAACAAATATTAGAGCAAACTCAGCAACATTAAATGGAACATATGTTGCAAACTCACCAGGCTCACGATGTTGGTTCCAATATGGACGAACAGCTGGACTTGGAAGTCAAACGGTAACCTATCCTGTTAACGGGATTGGATCTTGTACTCATAATTTTACTGGATTGAGTTCAAACCAAAATTATTGTGTACGAGCGGTTGTTGAAAATCAGTTTGGAACTGATCAAGGTTCAATACGATGTTTTACAACATTACGACCTCTAGTTACAGGAGGACCAACACCAAAACCTCAACCACCAATTATTGTGGTAGATCCAGAAGAAGATGATGATCTTGATCTTGGGCTTGGGTTATCTCTTATTCGTCTTGAAATTAATAATGATGAAGAGGTAGTTACACGAGGAGAAAGTTTAGAATATGTTGTTGAATGGGAAAATATTTCTGAACTTGATCTTAATGATCTATCCTTACGAGTTGAAATCCCAGAAGAAATTCAAATTACTGATATTTCTCGGGGACGTCTCGATCAGGATACCAATACTATCTTCTTTTCTATTGATGAATTAGATGGTGCCGATTATGAAAGAAATATTCCTGGTGATAATGGACGAATGACAATCAACGGAATTGTAGGGCGAGGAACTATTGGAAACCTTCTTACCTCTGAGGCAGAAATTGCCTATGACAATCCAGTGAATGATGCTCAAGAGAATGCTCGAGATTTCGATCTTGATGAATATGGAGCTCAGATCGCAGGAGTTACGGCTTCAGTATTTGGATTAACAAACATTACTTTCCTTGGATGGTTAGTGATTCTACTAGGACTATTTATTATCTTCCTGGTAGCACGATGGTTATATCTTGAACGTGAAGAACTACGAGCTCAAGCATATATAGGTGGTGGATACCAACCCAATTATCTAGGACAACCTCAAGGGGCAGAATCGCGATATGACAACTATGCTCGACCTGTTGATCCTTATGCTGGAACAGCAGCACCACAAGGATACCGGGAACCAGCAGGACATACAGCTCCAGTTGATCCACAGCAACAACCTCAAGAAGCATATTACGAACCATATCAACCTAATCGAGGTTAGATCTTTGGTTAAAATAAAAATACCGAAAGGTATTTTTATTTTATAAGATAGATGATGAAGGTCCGACCTTCATCATCTATATATCTTGAGTATATTTTGGTATAGTTTTTATATGAAAGAGCAGATTAAAAACATTAAAATATTGGATAACTGGGTTGTTCGTTTCTCTGAAAAATTAGAAAAAAAAGACATAGCAACCATTATTACACTTTCTGGTGAAGTAGGTGCGGGAAAAACAACATTAACACAATCCCTCGCTCGAAATCTGGAAATCACTGAACCAATAACTAGTCCAACTTTTGTTATTCAAAAAGAATACAAAGTGCAAAATCACCTATGGATTAAAAAATTAATTCATATTGATGCGTATCGATTGGAAAATAAAGAGGATCTAGAATGTTTAGGTTGGAGTGAATTAGTTAAAGATCCTCATAATATAATAGTTATTGAATGGCCGGAAGTAGTAACAGGTATCGAAACACCAGAATCTATTTCACTCCATTTAGAAATTAATAATGACCACTCACGGACTATAACTAAAATTTAAATATAATTAATTAAAATGATGAAGGTCCGACCTTCATCATTTTAATTTGTGTTGAAGGCTCATGGTACAATTGGCTTATGAAAAAAGACCCTAAAAAACAACTCCTCGTGCTATTGGATGCACACGCTATTATTCATCGTGCTTATCATGCTATGCCTGATTTTGTGACGCGTGATGGTCGTCCGACAGGAGCTATTTATGGCTTTGGGATGATGGTACTAAAGATGATTGATGAATTTCAACCCGATCACATCGTAGCCTGTTATGATCTTCCTGGTCCAACCTTTAGACATGAATCATTTGCAGACTACAAAGGCGGTCGTTCAAAGACAGATGAAGCCTTAAAAATGCAATTTAATCCAACGAGAGATATTTGTGAAGCATTTGCTATTCCAATATATGATGCACCTGGATTTGAAGCTGATGATGTTTTAGGTACGATCACAGAACAATTAAAAAATAACGACGATGTACAAATACTTATAGCTTCAGGTGACATGGATACCTTGCAGCTTGTAGATGGTGAGAGAGTCCGTGTATACACACTTAAGAGAGGGTTAGATGACACTATTATTTATGATGAAAAGGCTGTGAAAGATCGATTTAAATTCTCGCCATTGTCTATTATTGATTACAAGGCTTTTCGTGGTGATCCATCTGATAATATTCCAGGTATCAAAGGTATTGGTGATAAGGCAGCAACATTAGCTATTTCAAAATTTGGAACTATTGAGGCAGTATATGAGTCTCTTGAAAAAGGAGAAGAAGCATTACTTGCGACTGGGATGACAAAACGTATGGTTGGTCTAATTAGAGATGGACGTGAGGATGCAGAATTCTCAAAAGTAATTGCAACCATTCGTTTGGATGCGCCAGTTGTTTTTGAACTTCCAAAAAAGTCATGGAAGGAAGCTGTTAATGTTGAGCGAGCTATTGAGATATTTGAGAGTTATGAATTACGTGCTCTTCCTAAAAAACTAAGAGCATCTCTTGATTTATCAGATTTGGTAAAAGCAGAAAAACAACCAGAAAATAAAACCGTACTATCAGAGAAAGACTTAAAACAAACTGCTATTAAGTTATGGTTAGTTGATTCAGATCGTACTGATGCGGATCTTGAGGATATCAAAGAGTATGTAGGTGAAAAAGATGCCCAGAAGGCAGCTGAGAGCATTCACAATGAACTTCTTACTGATAATCGGACACTACAAGTGTATGAACACATTGAACAACCTCTAACGGCTGTGGTAGTAGAAATGCAAAAAAATGGAATTCTGGTTGATCAGAACTTTTTTACTGACTTATCAAAAAAATATCATACCGAACTTGATAAACTAGCAAAGCAAATTCATACCCTAGCGGGTTCAGAATTTAATATTAAGTCTCCAAAACAATTATCAAAGGCATTATTTGAAGATATGGAGTTACCAACCAAAGGTATTAAAAAATCAAAAACAGGTTCGTATTCAACAAACGCAAAGATGCTCGAAAAATTAGAAGACGAACATCCTATTATTTTTCTTATTTCTGAGTACAGAGAATTAGAAAAATTACTCTCTACATACATTGATAACATTCCAGATATGGTTTCAGATGATCATCGATTGCATGGAGAATTTGTCCAAAATGGAACTGTGACAGGAAGGTTCTCCTCTCGAAATCCGAACATGCAAAATATTCCAACTCGAACGGAGCTAGGGCGAAAAATTCGAGAAGGATTTATTGCTGCTCCAAAAACTCAATTGGTTTCTCTTGATTATTCTCAAATTGAATTACGTTGTTTGGCCTTCTTGTCGGGGGATACATCATTAATCAAAATTTTTAATAATGGCGAGGATATTCATTCTGGGGTTGCTTCGCTTATAGGTGGTGTGCCAATGGATCAAGTAGATCGAGAGATGCGTCGTAAGGCAAAGATAGTGAACTTTGGAATCTTGTACGGAATGGGAATTAATTCACTAAAAAAACAAATGGATACTGACCGAGAAGAGGCTCAGAAATTCTATGATGGTTTTTTCATTCAGTTCCCAAAAGCAACAGCATTCCTAGAATCAACCAAAGAATTCGCACGCTCTCATGGTTTTACAGAAACATTATTTGGACGACGACGTCAGTTCAAGAATATTAATTCTAAACTAGGATTTATAAAAGCCATGGCAGAACGTATGGCCTTGAATGCTCCAATCCAAGGAACATCAGCCGACATGATTAAACTAGCTATGATTCAAGTTGATGAATGGTTGGTGAATGAATCAAAAAAACTTCAGGCAAAACTGGTTCTTCAAATTCATGATGAAATTGTATATGAGGTAGATGAAAAATTTGTAGATGAATTCTCCAAGCAGGCTATCACTATTATGGAACAAGCATTAAAAAATTCATATTTAAATTACGATTCGCCTGTGCCACTCCTGGTGCATTCGTCGCATGGAAAACATTGGGGCGAATTAAAATAAAATGAGATCGCAAAAGCGATCCATTTTTCTTACACTAACATAGGCTAAACAAGGATTTTGTATTTGGACCCCCTACAAGATAATTCATTTTAGTGAATATATATAGAACTACTCTTGAGGTAGAATAGTTTATACACTTCTAGGAAAACAAAAATAACATTGTTATAAACAAGAAATCCTTTCTTGTTTATATTTGGTATAATTTGATTATGTTATATCTCCTCCATGGGAAATCAGAAGAACGAAAAAAATATATTAGAAATCTGGCTACGGAACTATCACTAAGGCCACAACATATTTATGATAATGATATTCAGTCTATCGAAATAGAAAATCTTGTATCAGTACAGACCGGATTATTTGGTGATAAGGAATTTTATGTTATTCATTCATTGGCACGTACATTGGATATTAAAAATCTACTAGAAGAATATGCTAGCTCAGAGAATATTTTTATTTTTTCAGAAGATACTGTCACAAAACCAATTCTTAGTTTATTTGAAAAACATAAATCTACTATAGAGGCTTTTGGGAAAGAAGAAAAAAAGAAGGACAATAAATTTAATATGTTTTCATTGACCGATGCATTGGGTACTCGTGATAAAAAGAATCTCTGGTTGTTATTTCAAGAAGCGGTAAAAAACGGCAGCCCCGAAGAAATCCATGGCATATTATTTTGGCAGGTAAAAAATTTGGTATTGGTTAAAACTTCACAATCTAATCCAGGAATGAATCCATTCGTATATCAAAAAACATCTGGATATGCCGCAAAGTTTACTCTTGAAGAAATTAAAAAAATGAGTCGAGATTTAGTACATATGTTTCATAATCGTGATAGTTATTCCACATTAGATATTGAATTGGAGAAATTTATTTTAAATATATAAAAACCACCATGGGTGGTTTTTATATATATTGAATACAGGATACTTCAATAAATTTGAAGGCGAAGAGAAATAATTTATAGAAAGATTACATAATTCCTATTATTTTTGCAATAAAGATGAGGTAAAAAAACAGCATCGCAACTCCTTCCCATGGTCTAATTTTATTATCAAACATAACAAATATTGCGACAAAGGTAGCGATTACTAAAAAAGGTAATCCTATTGTAAAAGTTGAAGAAGAAATAACCAAGGGCGTTATGAGCGCTGGAATCCCTCCAATTAACAAGAGGTTAAAGGTATTAGACCCTAATACATTACCAATTGCCATTCCATGGTTACCACGTCGTACCGCAGCAATCGAAGTAAGAATCTCTGGTAGTGACGTACCAAAGGCAACTACCGTGATGGTCAATGTTGATGATGAAATATTGAGTAATTCAGACAGCATCAGGATACTATCAATAAGATATTTTGCCGATATTGATAATACCGCAATACTAGCAATGATAATTCCTACATATTTGATGATATCTTTTTTCTTACCTCCATCATATGTATCGGTAAGCTCGGACATCTCATCCGTATCTTCGACTTCTGTTTCTGATTTAATGTTATAAATAACAAAGATTCCAAAGAAAACCAACAAGGCAACTCCTTCAGCAGATGAAATAATTCCGTCCAGTGCAAAATAAACAAATGCTGCCATAGACATAAAGAAAAATGGCAAATCAACATCAATCAATGACGTACTCATTTTCAATCCCTTTTTTGCTACAACAGCCGCAATACCAAGAATGAGCATGGCATTAGCAATATTTGAACCTACAATGTTATCAACCACGAATTCTGGTGTACCAGCGGCAAGGGCAAACAATGATGAAACGAGCTCGGGCAATGATGTTCCAATCGCGACAATTGTTGCTCCAATAATAAAAGAACTCATCCCTAATAATAATCCAATTTTCTCACTGTATTCTGTGAAGTAATCAGCTGATTTAATAAGTCCAAAAAGGCTTACTACTAATATTCCAATCCATAATAAAATCATATAAATTTATCTTAGCATGGCAAAAACAAAAACCTACCGTTATTATAGGTTTTTATAGCTAAGATTTTATTCTATATTAACTATCGCTCATTAAAAATATATTTCTCGGGCAATACAGGGGTATTTTCAAAAATATACCTACCTTATTTTTGAGTTACCCTAACTCGTCTACAATCTTACTGTCGTTCGAATGGCTTTGTAGCCTCTATCTTTCGAGCCTTTCCGAGCGGGCTACAATAAAGCCTCAAACACATATGTGTTTGAGGCTTTATTGTAAATGTCCGCTCGGAAGGGCTCGAACCTTCGACCGTCGGCTTAAAAGGCCGCTGCTCTACCATCTGAGCTACAAGCGGGAATAATATATTTCTTAAAACAGACTCAAATATATGAGACCTAAATACAAGATGCACTATAGAAAAATTATGTATAAATGTCAATTTATTATTAATAATTGGTTAAATAGTCTTATGTTTGATATCATAATAAATATGAAAAAAATAAAGAACATTTTTAGCCTTTCTTTTTTCCTTCTTGTGGGGCTTGTTATTGGTACCCCACATGTCGTTGCTAAGGAAACGTTTCTTCAGGAAATAGAACTACCAGACAGGTCTGTTTTTTTGGAAGGAGTAAAGATGGAAAAAAAAGTTTTAGAGGCACTACTACACCCAATCAAACAAATAAGTACTCAATTAACAACTGTTTCTCCTATTGAGAGTACTTCTTTGTTGAATGACATTCAATTTCCTAATAAGTCTAACTTCCCACACACTACAAAGCAGGCTCCTGAAGTTTCAGATGTATTTAATAGCGCTGCATTTTCCTTACCTCAAAAAGTATCTCATAAAACAATACTAAAATTTAAGAGCTCATTGGAGGTAGAACTGCCAGATGAATCTCTTTTTTGATTTAAACAAAAAATCCCCCTTGGCTTACCAAGGGGTTTCCTTTTTGGACAGCTTGAAAACCAAAGGGTTTCAAAAGTAAAAGAACAATAGCCATAACTTTAATTCCAGAAGTATTACCCTAAGAATTGGAGAATTTGTTGCGGATTATTGATTTTACCTACTGTAAATAAACATTAATTAAAACAGTTTTTATTTATTGTGGGCTTTTGTGTTACAATAATTAGACATGAGAATTAAAATATTTTTTGGAATTTTATTAACCTTTTTGATT
>JBLIKX010000018.1:0-11954 GCA_047637555.1 Crocinitomicaceae bacterium | reverse complement strand
TAGCTACAAGATATTCTATTGTAAAAATATTTATTGCTCCATTCGTCAGAATACCTCGAGCTGAAACTAATCCAAAAAAAATAGCTGTTGTAAATTCACCAATAAAATACATCGGACTAATTTTACTTGAGCAAGAACGGCATCTTCCCTTCTGAATAAGCCATGAAAAAATAGGCAGTAATTCATACCAAGACAATCGATGCCCACAAGAATAACACCCTGATCTTCCTGCCAGACTTTTTCCTGTATTAAAACGCAAGGCAACAACATTTAAAAAACTCCCAATAAGCATCCCGAATATCAGGGAAAATAGAATAACAAATATTTCCATATTATTAGTGATTGTTAGCACTTCTAAAATCGTATAATCCATTCAAGTCATCAGTTGTAGCATTATTTGAGCCAAAATCTGGAGATGGTCCGCATCGACGATCATAAACACCTTCCCTTTCAACAAAATCGTGATCCACATCTAGATATCCGGATGAATCTCGTCCATTATTTTCTGCAAACTCAAGTTCTACACCAAGGTGATAATCATAGCAAGGCCCAACACCATCAGTACCTGAAGTTAAACCCGCATAGAAGTATCCATTCACAATGCTAGAACTCGGAACCACAGTTGATGACAGCTGAGAGGCGTTCGGGCGTGCTGGTGCGGTTGGAATTTGCCCAATAATATCACCAAAAGTTATAATACAGAAATCTCCCGCTCGGTTATTATTGGCAGATAATGACAATTCTTTTGGGAAAACTCCGCACTGAGCACGATATTCTTCAAGAGCCAAACGAATTGTTTGTATATCAGCTACTCTAATATTGTCCCGTACTTTTACTCTACTTTTACTGAGACTGCTTAATGATAAGACAAGCATTATAGCGATCAATGAGATGATAACTATTAACTCTATTAAGGTAAATCCTTTTGTATGTTTCATATATACTATTTTATCATATTTTTGCTCTCAGGATAATTTTTTAAATAAAAAACCCCTAAGGGTCTTTTAATATGATTGGAAGCTAGTTATGCATTACAAACAATTGCGGTATTAGCCGGAGTTGCTTCTCCTGCAAACCCAGTTGAATCTACACAAAAGCCTTCTGTATCGTCACTTAATAATCCAAAGTAGGCATAATCAATTGCCGTTGCATTACATGTAGGAGAGTTTCCGGTCTGCGCCAAAAATGATGTATTAAAGTCTGTTACTACATCTGTACATTCAGTTGAGTCTGTAACATCTTCATATCCGTCATTATCAAGGTAGTGTAACTCCATTTCTGCTCGTGCATTTGTAAGGGCAGATTTAGCTGCTGCATCTTTTGCTTTTGTTCGAGCTTGTCCTAGTGATGCGAGAACAACTGTTGCTAAAATTCCGATGATTGCTACTACAACTAGTAGTTCAATCAATGTAAAACCTTTTTTGTTTTTCATTTTTTTTAAAAAATTAAACTTAATAATTATTTATTGAAAATATTTCAATAAGCAGAATTTCTTATATTAGAAATTCGTTGTAACTATTATAACAAAAACCCTGATAATATAAAAACTTTTAAATGTTGACACTCTTTATATATTGTTCTTTTCAAATAAAAAAAACCCTAAAAGTCTTTAAATATCATTTGAAGCTAATTATGCATTACAAACAGTTTCTCTTCCTGACACGGTTCCAGGACCAGCATATCCAGTTGAATCTACACAAAAATTTGTGTCATCATTTAATACTCCAAAATAAGCATACTCGATTGCCGATGCATTACAGGCAGTTGGGTTTCCAGTTAGTTCCGTAAATGATGTTGTAAAGTCAGCAACGACTGTAGAACAGTATCCATTACCTAATGTCTCTTCGTATGTATCAATATTAAGGTAGTGTAACTCTAGGTCTACTCGAGCATTTGAAAGGGCAGATTTAGCTGCTGCATCTTTTGCTTTTGTTCGAGCTTCCCCTAGTGAAGATAGAACAACTGTTGCTAAAATTCCGATGATTGCTACTACAACTAGTAGTTCAATCAATGTAAAACCTTTTTTGTTTTTCATTTTTTTTAAAAAATTAAACTTAATAATTATTTATTGAAAATATTTCAATAAAGGGAATTCCATTTTTTGGAAATCATTGATTTTATTATAACAATAATTCTTTGAATATAACAATTTATAATATTGATATTTTACATAAAGTAAAAAAAATTGTCAGTATAAGTTCTTATTAAAAATTATTGAATTCCTCCGGCAACATTATAAATAGGAATCATAACAGACATCAGAAGGCCTCCAACACCTATTCCTAAGAGGACAATCATAGCTGGTTCAATTAAACCAATCAAAGTATCAACAACATTGACAACTTCCTTATTATAAAAGTTAGCTAGAGTTTTAAGAATTTTTCCTACTGATCCTGTTTCTTCTCCTACCTTGATCATTTGAACCATGATTTGCGGAATTTCGTCATGTTTATCAAAAGCGTTTGACATACTATTTCCACCTTTTACCTCCTCTACAGCATCAGCTAAAATATTTTTGAATACTGTATTACCTACAACATCCCCAGCAATTTCAAGGGTTCTTACTACAGGTATTCCTGAGGTAAGCATTGTATTTATATTGTCCGCAATACGAGCTAAATATATTTTTCTATACAACTTACCAAATCCGGGTAAATTAATTTTAATAACATCGAAACGACTTCGGCCGCCTTCGGTACTGAGCAATCGCGTTACTAATAAGCCTGTAGCAACAATCATAATCCCTAATAGCCAACCATAATTAACGAAGAAATCTGAAAGAGCTAAGGTGATTTTTGTATAAAAGGGAATTTCCTGACCCGATTCTTCAATAATACTCGCCATTTGAGGAATTACCTTTACAAGCATAAGTACCATTACCCCTACAAAGGTTGTAACAATAAAAGATGGATATACTAAGGCACTTTTAGTTTTTGAGGCTAATACATAACTCCGTTCTAAATATTCCGCAAGAAAAATAAAGGTTTCAGTTAGATTACCTGATTCTTCCCCGGCTCGAATCATGTTGACATAGAAATCAGAGAAGACTTCTGGTTGCTTTGCCATAGCTCCTGAAATAGAAGTTCCACCTCGAATATCTTGCGCAACTTGAGAAAGAGCTTTTTGAATACCTTTACTATCAGCATTCTGTCCTAGTAACTCAAAAGTTTTGACGGCAGATACTTGAGCTTCAAACAGTGTTGAAGCCTGTTTTGACATCAATACGATGTCCTTCATTTTTACCCTATAGAAGAATGGTAATAAATTTTCAAGGAAATCCTTTTTGGAAGCAGGAATTACTGAAACAACAATGTAGTCACGACGTTGAAGTGTTGCAACAGCGATATCTTGATTTGCATCTTCTATTTGACCCTTCTTTTCAATACCCTCTTTGGTAATAACTTTATAATTGAATAACATATATATATTATATCATTGAATCAAGTAATTTTGGATTAAGTGCATGTCGATAGGCTTCTTCTACAGTGATATGTCCCTTATGAACAAGCTCAACAAGAGAGTTGTTCATGTCAATCATACCCTGATCTGCACCTGTTTCAATCACCGTATTAATTTCATGAGTGCGCGCATCACGAATCAAATTTGCAGTAGCTTTATTATTTATCATTAATTCATAGGCTGGTACCATTCCACCGCGTTTACTCTTAAGGAGTCTTTGAGAGAATATACCAATTAATGAAGCCGCAAGTTGCGCTCGGACTTGGTATTGTTGGTTTGCAGGAAAAGAATCAATAATACGATCAATCGTTTGTGCGGCCGAGTTGGTGTGTAGGGTAGAAAATACCAAGTGACCCGTTTCTGCAGCCGTAATAACAGTATTGATAGTCTCTGGGTCACGCATTTCCCCTACCATAATCACATTCACATCTTGTCTGAATATTGCCTTAAGTCCAGTCTCAAAACTTTTCGTATCAATACCAACTTCACGTTGGTCAATCATCGATTTATCATCTTTAAAAATATACTCAATTGGGTTTTCAATAGTTACAATATGCTCCTTACGATTTTGATTAATCATCGAAATCATTGCTGCCATGGTTGTAGATTTTCCCTGCCCAACAGGTCCAACAACAAGAAAAAGACCTTGTTCTTTTTGAGTAAATGCCTCTAATACTGGTGGCAAATTTAATTCACTCATTTCACGTACTTCTTGAATTACACGAAAGGTTAAATTAATTCCCCCACTTTGAACATAGGCAGTGGATCGTAATCGTAGTTTTTCATGAAATGAATAAGCGAAATCAATCTCTTCTATATTCATTACTTTTGCTAAGTTCTTTTCGTTTACAATTTCCTTTAAAATACCAAAGGTATCTTCTTTAGTAAGCGTATCTCTTTGTGTTAATGTGATAAGCTCACCTTCAATTCTCATAATTGGTTTTCGATCAGGAGTGAGATGAAGATCTGAAGCATTCTCTCTTTCAACAGCCAAAAGCAAATTTTCTAATAATTTTTTGTAATCTTTATTCATATATTATATTTCATTAATTTCACTAAACGGTACTTCACCATCCATACCCTTGAGAATAGCTGTTTCTTTCAAGGTAAGCATACCTTTTCTCCGAGCTGCTTCATAAATATTTGCCTCTGTTGGATCCTCGAGGATGATTTTTTCAATTTCCTTATCAACCCTAAACATTTCCAAAATAGCAGCACGACCTTTCATTCCACTTGGTGCATCTTTTGTTGGCTTAACATCATATAGATTTCTGTCCAGATCAAGTTTTGATTTAAATTCCTCAGGAAGATCTGCAAATTGTTTTGTAACCATAGCTTTAATACTTTGTTCATTTTCAACAGGTATTGCAGCATCAGGTGCAATACGCCTTAAGAGACGTTGAGCCACACCTAAAATCAATGTTGGTGCGATCAAGTAGGGATCAACTCCCATATCAACGAGTCGTGGAATAATACCAAATGAGCTATTGGTGTGTAAGGTTGCAAAAACCAAGTGGCCCGTAAGAGCAGCTTGAATTGCCAAATTAGCTGTTTCCTTATCACGAATCTCTCCCACCATGATCACATCTGGATCCTGACGTACAATGGACCGCAGTCCAGCAGCAAAGGTATACCCAATATCAGCATGTACCTGTGATTGGTTTACCCCAGGAAACTGATACTCAATCGGGTCCTCTAACGAAACAACGTTTTTTGTATCACGATCAACCTCACCTAACATTGAATACAGTGTTGTTGTCTTACCTGAACCTGTTGGACCCGTAATAAGAATAAGTCCATGAGGACGCTCAATTGCATAACGAATCATATCGTTTTGTGTTTTTGACAAACCAAGTTTATCTAACTTACGAATACCCTTCTGTGAATCAAGAATACGAATCACAACTTTCTCACCATAAAAAGTTGGCATGATAGATACACGAAACGCAATTTTACGATTTTCAATAAAGACTTGGAAACGTCCGTCTTGAGGTTTACGTCGCTCATCAAGTTTCATTGTTTTGGTCATGATCTTAATACGTGCAATCGTTGCACTGTGGACGGCTTTTGGTACCTCAAGGTAAGTCATTAACTCTCCATCAATTCGGAACCTAACCTTTACCAGATCTCCAGTATGCTCGATGTGAATATCTGAGGCATTTTGCTTTACGGCATGACGAATAATAGCAGCCACCATTTTAGTTACTGGTGCATCTTCTATAATTGTCTCTTCTTCGTCATCTTTGTGATTCTTTTTATATTTCAATTCCCTTGCCGCAGCATCAAGATCAATATATTCGCCAATAACATCTCCAATCTCACCCGTGAGCCCGGAATACTTTTTCATTATTGATTCATATCCATATTCAGTAAGAATATAAATCTCATAGGGTGTTCCAAATTCAGAAGTGATAAATTGAAGGACATTTTGAGCCTCGATATTTCTTGGGTCTAGCATTCCAACCTCAAGAATTCCATCCTCAGACAAACCAAAAGCAACCATTTGATAAGTCTTTGCGCTTTCTTCAGGAATACGTTTTACAATCTCTTCATCAACGCCTAGATAATCTATTTCTTTCTTTTTGGCTCCAAAATACTCAGCCTTTGCCGTGAGAATGTCACTATCAGATACACCCATTTCAGAAAGTACTTTTTCTATGGTTGTTCCGTCTTTGGTAGTTGTTTCAATTATCTCATCAACTTGATAACGATTGATAATTTCTTTTTTTACGAGGGTTTCTAGGAAATTCATAACAGTGTAATAGTATACTTACATAGTACCAAAAAAAAACTTCTTTAGGAAAGAAGTTTTTACTAGTTATCGAAGAACCCTTCAGATTCAATTTGTCCGCTTTCTATAGGTGCTGTTTCTGTCTCAGTAGTCATAGTATCAAATCCAATTGGTAGAAAAGGGTTTGGACGTCCAATACGTACTGGTTTCGGAATAGAGAATTGGCTATCTTCAAGCTCACGAAACACTGGGTTTTGAAAAATATCGTCCTCAAGACTAATATTTTGAATATTACCAAGAATTCTAAGGATCTCAACATTAGCTAAATCAGTATCGGATTCTTGGATTTGACCAAGAGCACCAGAACCAATTAAACTAGAAAGTGATGTTGAGACACTACCTTCAGAGTTTTGACCATCCGTTACTACTGCATATCCTATGAGCAATCCAATTGCTAATAATAATCCAATAAGGATATTTTTAATTGTTTTTTTATTCTTCATAATAATATTAAATATTATCCTTTAACCAATACGTATCTATACTGATATCATAACTATAAACCGCATCGTTACCATCTGGAGGATTAATGTTTAGAGATCTAATATCTGTAATACGTAAATTTTTCTCAATATCTTTTAAGAAAGAAATAAAATTTGTATACCCTCCATTGATAGTGAAATCAAGTGTAATCGTACCATAATCATTTTTTTCAATATCAAAACTTTGAGTTTGTTCTCCTTCTTCCTCCTTAACAGTTGAGGCTGCCTCGATCTGTAAATCGTGACGATCAGCAATTTGCTCAAATTCAAGAATTAGTTTTACATTATCAGCACTTTCAGGAATAAGTTTTTCAAGACGTGTAATATCTGTTTCTGAAATTTCATTTCTTTTTTCCAGCAAAGAATCTCGAAGTGATTGTAGTTTACGTGCATTATCAAGGACGTCTTCAAGATCTGTTTCTTTTTTCTGCATTTCTTTTATTTCTGTGTACTGAGGTTGCACTACTAAAACAAAAGTTGCGATTGAAATGATAATAATAAAAATTGAGAAAATGTTTTTCATATTAATTAATCAAATTACTGAATAATACCGTCATAATTGACATCGATACCTGATGGAATTTGTCCACTATTAGGGTCAGGAATAATAATATTCTCTGAATTAGTAATATTAGGTTCATCGTTTTTAACCGTTCGACCGAAAGAAATAAGTTCTGGATTAATAGTAAACTGAAGAGAGAATGTAATTCTCCCAACATCCGTTAGAGAGAAATTAGAAAAAATATGATTTTGTATATATTGATTATCTTCAAACACATCTGACTGTTGAGCAATTTGAAGAT
Organism: Crocinitomicaceae bacterium; assembly: GCA_047637555.1. GTDB lineage: Bacteria > Patescibacteriota > Minisyncoccia > Phycocordibacterales > UBA1006 > UBA1006. The sequence continues at coordinate 4,419 of JBLIKX010000018.1, read as the reverse complement.
ACCCTCGCGCTTCACCTTCCATAGAAACCTCAGCGCCTTCTAAATCAAGTGAAGTACTAAAACCTGAGAAGCTCACATCAGGAAGTGTAGACTCTGCAAGAGACTCTAAGAAATCTGATATAGCTACATGCTGACTCAGTAACTTAGTGCCGGCTTGTAGTCTAATATCTAACTTTTTAAGATCCAAGATAACAGCTGGTTCAAAAGCTTTTTCAGCAAGGTTAATTGAGTTAATTCTTGAATTAACAACCGCTGCAAGTCGAGCCTTCCAAATATAGACACCTGCTGTTGCAACCAATGCCGTGAAAAAAAGTAATAAGGCTATAAGCCCAATAAGACTTCGTGCTGCCTTGGATTTTTTAGACTCAGGAGCTTTTGCTCCACTTAAATTTCTCTTTGGAATAAATGTAGTTTTAAATTCTTTATCCATATTGTATATATTATAGTTCTTTTTAATGAAAAAAGGAAAGTACTATTCAACCCCTTGTAGTGCTAACCCTACAGCGACCGCGAATTCAGGACCCGCTTCTTCTAAGACTTGATCAAGAAAATCAGGTGACATTGCCTTACTAAAGGGATTAGCAAAGACAGTAGTGATATTGTATCTTGATTCAACCTGTTCTTTAAAATCAGGGAGACGGCAGCCTCCACCAGTTAGAATGATTTTACTAATTGGTTTTTTGTATTCTTTCTCAAAATCAAATATAACATTTTGAATTTCAGAAAATATATAATTAGCTCCGGTACTAATAATATTATAAACCTCTGCGTTAGAATGTTCTTTGTTTAATCCAACTTCTCTTTTTAGCTTTTCTGCTTCAGAAAATTCTAGCTCAAGAGACTTTTGAATTGAAGATGACAGGTAGGCCGAACCTCGACTCACAGATCTAAACTTTCGAACAACACCATGTTCAAGCACACTCATACGAACACCAGAGGCACCAAAATCAAGTAACATCACAGGTGATAACTCATGCTTAAACGAACCTCGGACAGCACTAAATGTTTCAATTTCGTAACGAGTAGAAGAAAACTTTGCTAATGTTTGAGAAACAGCACTATAACGTTCTAATACTTCGTTACGTACAGCTGCAACTAATACATCAATTTTTTGTTTCTTATCTTTTGTAAAATTTTCATCATCACCATAGATCTCTTTATCAGGAATAACCCACCAGTCAAGGGAAACTTCGGAGAGTGGTACCGGGATATATTTACGTGCCTCACTTTCAACAACACCCTCTAGTTCACGTTGACTAATTGATGGTAATTGAAGGATAAAAATCAAACTTGTAGCAGATGAAACAGATATCAATGCATTTGTAGCTGTTACATTTGCCTGCTCTAATAGATTTTTTAAGGCCTCAGTAAGCTTGCCAATCTCTAGATTAGTCAGCTGACCAACTACACCCTCGTCATTTTGATATGGACCTAATGCAACTTCACCATAGGTCTCAAGTAAAATTCGCCCTTTATCTTTTTTTAGCTGAACGACCTTAATCGTTGAAGAACCAATATCAATACCAACATATGTATCTGAATTTTTTCCAGAAAACATGCTATTTAAACTATCTATAAGACTCATGTAAAAAAGTATACCACAGATGCAATATGATAGACTACAATATATGCGTCTTGTTACTCTCATAACTCAACTCTTTTTTCCTTCGTCATATACTTCGGAAATACTTAATTGCATACCTTCTGCACCTGATCCTGAGCATGCACATATTTTTTCTTTGTATGACTATCATAAACCAAAAGGCAAAAAACTAGTTTATGCCATCAAACAAAAGAGAGATAACTATCTTGATCATATTATTGCTGAAAAAATGAAGATTCACCTTCTCTCAGAGTTATCAGAGCAATATCAGTATTCTTATTTTCTCAATCCCCTTGTCATTCCTGTGCCACTTCATCTACAAAGACTTCATGAACGTGGGTTTAATCAATCGGCAGGAATCGCAAAAGAATTAGCAAGAAAACTACCAGGGCGGTACATGCAGAATATATTATTTAAAGCTAAGAAAACACAGAAACAAGCGCTCCTGAAAAATAAATCAGAACGTATTAAAAATATTAAGGGATGTTTTCGAGTGAAAAATAAATACATAGAATATATTTATCAAAAAGATATTATTATTGTAGATGATCTTGTTACAACTGGAGCAACTCTTTTGGAATGTACAAAAATACTCAAAAAATATGGAGCGCGAAACATAATAGCTATAACTGTCGCCCACTAGTCACGATGATAAGGGTGACCGGCGTTTATGGTATACGCTCTATATATTGACTCCAGAGACAGCATCATTGCTATATCGTGAGGAAAGGTTAATTGTGATAACGAAACACTCATATCAGCTCGCTCCCGGATGACATCGGTATGCCCATCTGGACCACCAATAATAAAACTTATATTCAGTCCTTGTATTTTTTTCTTATCAATAAGTTTTGCAAATTGACGAGAAGTATATTCCTTACCCTCCTCATCAAACAAAATACATACATCATTCCCAATTGTTTTAATTATTTTTGTGTCAGTATCTTTATTTTCTTTGACATGAATTACTGATAGATCTACAAAACGAGAGAGTCGTTTTGTATACTCAGTGATTCCCTGTTTTGCAAAAGCTAGATTTGGTGAACCAGTCGTGATAATTTGTATCTTCATATATAATACTGTAACAAAAAAAGCCAGATTAATTAATCTTGCTTTTTCATATGAACGACTCACTGTAGATACGAGATACCTATTTTTACTTCATATGGTTTCAACTTAGTTGAATCATACATGCCACATTTGGTGCCCCAGTAATCAGTATCTTTTACCCATGCTTGTATATGCATGCTCACAGCACTATTACATAAATCGCTAGCAACTATAAATGGTGCTGACTTATCCCTTATGTTTTCATGATTATTCATAAAATCAACTAAGATATCTTTTCCTTGTTTAGTATTAGTATCTTAAAAATTCCAATCATTACATTAGCCTAGATAAAGCCACTGTTTGAAAAATCACTAATGACTCTATTTAAGAGTGATCTATTGAATAAATATTGATTCGATTATCAATGCCCTCAATATATATTTTAAATATGCTAATTTCGCTGATCATAATCCTAATTCCTTGTGCCTTAATAAGGTCTTCTATTTTAAACGGTTTGAAAATAATAATAACAACTCCCCCGTCAAAGTATGATAGAGAGCCTTGCAAAACCAAACCTATCGCCAATAATTACTTCAATTAATTTAGGTCTAAGTTCAAAAAGAAATTTTACGGCCTGGTTGTAAAGGGTCAATAATTTTCTGTTTCCATACTGAGGATTATATTATATTAACCTTTAGAGGTTTTCATTCATGAAGTAAATCGCTATAATCTATGTATTATGTATTCACTTTTTGCAGATATTGACGAAAAAAATAAAACTGAGGCTATTAACTCATTAATTAAGGACTCAACCGCAAAGCCATCTTTTTTCTTTTTGGTGATCATGTCAGTCTTGATGTCAAGTTTTGGTTTACTGATTAATAACCCTTCAGTAATTATAGGATCAATGTTAATTGCTCCTATCCTTTCCCCTATTTTATCAATGGCTCTTGGAATTACTTTAGGTGATAATAAACTTATATCACGATCAATCATCACTCTCAGTAGATCATTAGTCTATTCTATTGGTCTCTCAGCATTAACGACATGGTTATTATGGAGCGTTATTGGAGGTCAAGAACTTAAAGGAGTTCTGAATCCAGAAATACTCTCTCGAATAGAGCCAAATATTGTGTATCTCTTTATTGCAATCGTGGCTGGTCTTGCAACAGCATACGCCAGAGTTAAACCAGAACTAAACGAGGCCTTACCGGGAATAGCTATTGCGGTGGCCTTGGTGCCTCCTATTGCAACAATAGGTATCGGAATTGCCTTCTTGCGTTTAGATATTATTTCAGGAGCATTGTCGTTATTTATATTAAATGCGATTGGAATTATTGTAGCGGCCATGTTTATGTTCTCGGTGATGAATATTTATTCCAAAAAGAAAGTAGTCCAAAAATCAATCAAGGAAGTAGAAAAAGAACAAGAGGAAATTACCAAGAAACTAGAGAAGTTGAAACAGAAAAAAGCAGACCTATAGAAACAAAAAAACCTGTATGGTTTTTTTTGTTTTAGCTGATTTAAGATGTATTTTTTTGTAATGATGTAATAAAATACTCCTCGGTATTTTTTACATACACCTGATATTTTGTCAGCTGATTTCATTAATTCTTTCATTGCTTTCTCAATGTCTGAAATTCAAAATTTTTTCATTACAAAGTTTTAAGCAATCCTTACAAATTTTTTTATCAGTAGCCCTTATAAAAATTGAATCAAGATTGTAGTCAAGAATATCAATATCACGATAGTTTTTGTTAATACAT
>JBLIKX010000017.1:0-15956 GCA_047637555.1 Crocinitomicaceae bacterium | reverse complement strand
TTCTGCTTCTGCTTCTGCTTCTGCTTCTGCTTCTGCTTCTGCTTCTGCTTTCAATTGTGCAATTATCTCTTTTTCTTGACTATAATTATCACGAACTTTCACTGCTTCCTTAAAAGATTGATTAAATACATCTTTAATTTCTGTAAAGCCATTAACCCTTGTATTTTCATCTTGAGGAGGTGATGTAAAAGAATTAATCAAAAGATATAACATGAACAATCCAAGGGTCCCTGTAATAGCAAGAAATACTGCAATTTTCTCTTTTTGCTTTTCAGTTTTATTTTTAAAGCTCTTTTTCATACTACTGTTGATCTAAGACAACAACATGCCCCGCTAGTGTTTCAAGATCTTTCTTTTTAAAGACAAATTTTGACTCAGGGTTTAACTGAGTTGAGGTTTCTTTCAGAAAGATATCCAAAGAATTTTGATCGCGGTCATTTCCATAATCCATAGGGATGATTACCTTTGGTGAAAATACTTTTACTATTTTTGTTGCTTGAATAGGATCAAGAGTTCCAGCTGATCCAATTGGTACAAAAATAACATCTACTGATTCAATGTATTCTTTTGTTTTTTGATCAATATCAATATTGGCCAAATCACCCAAGAAACAAAAAGATATATCTTCAAAGACAAAAAAATAAATCGTGTTAATAAATTCTTCATCGTTAATCTTTGCTAGTGATTGAAATCCAACAAAAGAAGTGCCGTCTACCTCGTAACTTCCAGGTCCATAAATTTTAAATGGTTCTTTTCCTGAATGAGTCGTATTTTCGAATCCATTATAGTTTGGATGACGTGTACTGCACAGAGCAACGTCACATCCAAATTTAGTAGTCTTAATATTTAGGGTATTATCTTTAGATAATGGATTAATAGCAATGGTCACATCTCCTTGAGTAATTTTGAAAAATTGCTTTCCGTGGTACGTAATTATCATTTTACCATTGTACCATATAACCCAACAAAACTCCGCTGAAAAAATATAACTTATAATATGAGCAAATAGAGGTGTCTTAGAAGGTTTCAACTCAGAGTAAATATGATATGAGAACTTTAACTAAATATAAGGTTAAATTACAGAAAATAGAGATCATTAGGGATAAATAATAAGAGAAAATTTCTTATAAATTTTAATTGAACAAGCTAATCTTCACTCATATTGCAAAAAATACAAATATCCGTAACATAGTAGATAACCTAATTATTATTAGCGGTTCAGTTCGTAACCCTTCCCTTTTGTATTACTCTAGTCACAGATAAAGGAAAGAGCGCTCTGACTATTTAGGAACACCGCTCTTTTTTTGGAGCGGAATTTATATTATATGGAATTAGAAAATACTCTTTTAGGGAAGTTACTTGCACAAAACGAAATACAGGCTTTAGAAGCTGGAGAATTAATTGAAGGAAAAGTTATTAGTATTCAAGGTACGCAAGTATTTGTTAACCTACATCCTCATGGAACAGGAATCATTTATGGAAAGGAATACTTAACAGCGCGAGATATGATCCGAGCCTTAAATGCAGGAGACACTATCAAAGCGAAAATTGTTGAACTTGAAAATCCTGATGGATATATTGAACTCTCACTAAAAGAAGCAAAACAAGCACTTGCTTGGGGAGAAGCAGAAGAAGCATTGAAAGAAGGAACGACTCTTGAAATGATTGTTAAGGAAGCTAACAAAGGGGGTCTTATGTTGGATTGGAATGGAATCTCAGGATTTCTTCCTGCCTCACAATTAAATACTGATCACTACCCACGAGTAGAATCAGGTGATAAAGACGCTATAGTTAATCAACTTAAAAAACTTATCGGACAAAAATTGTCAGTTAATGTTCTCTCAGTCAACCCAAAAGAAGGAAAACTTATCTTTTCAGAAAAAGGAGAAAAAGCTGGAACTCGAGAAAAATCAGTACCTTCTAAATACTCAGTCGGTGATACTATCGAATGTGAGGTTACAGGATTGGTTGATTTTGGAATTTTCCTGAAATTAGAAGAGGGTGTAGAAGGACTTGTGCATATTTCAGAAATGGCATGGTCACTTGTTGAAAACCCTCGAACACTTTATAAGGTTGGGGACACGGTAAAAGCAAAGATTATTGAAATTAAAGACGGGAAGATTTCATTCTCTATCAAGGCTCTTAGCGCAAATCCTTGGACAATGGTTGATGGTAAATATGCTATCGCTGACAAAGTAAACGGTGTTGTTATTAAACATAACAAACATGGAGCTCTTGTATCAATCGAGCAAGGAGTTGCTGGATTAGTACATATATCAGAATTTGAATCTGAAAAGGCACTTAAAACAGAACTAGGTCTTGGACAAGCGTATGATTTCACAATCACAACCTTTGAACCAAAAGATCAAAAACTTACGCTTTCATTTAAGGCCTAGTTTGAAATTAAATAAAGGAGCATTAATGGCTTTATATATTTATTTCAAGTAAAAAATACCCTACGGGGTATTTTTTACTTGCAAAAATAATTATCTTTGATTGTAATAATTCATCACCTTTTCTCTTCCTTCTTTTACCAAACCATTAACCATTAGTTCTATTTTGGGAACTATGTCGTTTTGAATTGTTTTTTGCTCATCTGGCGGAAAATTTCCCAGAACATTAGGTTTTATTAATCGCCCATCTTCAATCTTACGAGATATTCCTATTCGAATACGAATTGATTTCTTTGAACCTAAATGGCTGGTAATAGATTTAATTCCATTATGACCTCCGTCACCACGATCATATGACATACGAACATCTCCAAATTCAAGATCAATGTCATCATAAATCACTACCACGTGCTCAGGGTCAAAATCAATTTCTTTTTTCAAAAAACTAATAACTTCACCGGAATTATTCATAAATGTTTGAGGTTTAATATACAAACCATCATGTCCTGTTTTAATATTGGCATTCATATATTTATGAAAATTCCAACCAACAGGAAACAGCTGGTCTAAAACTAGCCAAGCAACGTTATGTCGTGTCTTTTTATATTTTTCTCCTGGATTACCTAATCCAATAATATATAACATGAACTAATTATAGCCTGTAGAACAAATAAAAAAAGTCGATTCAAAATTAACCAACGATATTGCATTATTCATTTCTAATATTCAATTTTAATTCTTGAAAATACTCAAAAATTAGTTCATGTGTGAAATTTTAGTATGAGTATTTATCACTACAAATCTCAATACTCCCTTGCCTTTCCATAGACTCTTACTAATTTTGAAATAAGAATCATATTCAACATGCTCAAAAACTTTATTTGTTAGTTCTCTATGTGAAAATCTTTAACTTTCTGAAATAATTTCAATACATACATTTAAATATTCTGACTGCAGCATGTTCGCTAATTCTGAACCTTGAACTACATATTTTAGATACTGATGTGATTGATATAGATTATTCATTTGATCAGAAAATCTTTTTTTCCAAGTACTTTTTTTATAAAATAAAACAAGAGCTCCAGAATCTCTAGCCCACTGGTTACCCATGTGAATATAATTAAATTTATGATACTCAGGAGATTCCTTTCCTAATAATAATAGCTCGCTCATTATGATCTACAGCTGAGACTAATAATTTTCTTATTTCATAAGGTGTTCTTTTACGTTTATTAATTCTCCTTTCATTTGAGTTATATTAATTAGTTATACATTTTATTTCACTATATAATTTCAATAAAAAAAACCAGGTTTTGGTTATTTTTTTAAATATTCTATCATTGCCCTAAGCGTATTTGGCCCTATGCGTCCATCCCCACCATTAAGCTCAGTATTTTGAAAATCTCGAACAAGTCCCTTTGTTGTTGGACCAAAGTCATTATCAATTGAAACTTTTTTATCACCAAAGTAAATATCAAGGAATTTTTGCACAGTACCAACACGCGATCCAGTATCTCCATTATCCATAGTTATACCATCAGCAACTAAAGTCTCAATAGCAGAAATTAATTCAGAATTTTCAACAGAAGCAGGAGTTGTTTCTACAATAGGTTTTTCTTCTGCGATTACCTCAAGCTCTCCAGAAGCATCCAGTGCAGTTAATATTATTTGATTATTTACCGTGTTTGCTTGTTGATCTGGTTCTTCCTGAGATAGGTCTGCGTCTTGGACAATGTTATCACGAGTATAAGATATACCATTATCTAAATTTGTAAGTGCCCAGTAAGCAGCAAGCCCAAGGATTACTAAAAAAATAAATTGCGTCAATTGATATTTAAGTTCATTCATACACCCTATTGTATCAAAAAAACAATTAGTTCAAAGAAGATACCTATGGCAACGTAATATAATCTCTAATCGTCAATTTTTTTTTATCATTTGTTTGCTATGATGTGTCTATATGAATAGCCTTATTACAATTTTACCAACCTTACAAATCATTCTTTCAGTCCTTCTTATTATTTCAATTCTTCTTCAAAAATCAGAAGAATCACTTGGAGGTGCTTTTGGCGGAAGCGATTCTGTAGATACAACAAAAACAACACGACGAGGTAGCGAGAAAATTTTATTCCAATCAGCAATTGTACTTGCGATTCTTTTCACTCTCGTATCAATCATTGTCGTTATCAGCAAGTAAGCCATCACATTGTATTATGAAAAACACTTCACTATTGTTACGTGTTTTTTTTGTTCTCATTGCCATTTCCTTATTAGGGTTCTTATGGCAGCTAAATCAAAAAAACACCACAGAAATTAAAGCATCTGGAGGAACATTAAAAGAAGGTATCATTGGTACCCCACGCTTTATTAATCCAGTCCTCGCACAATCACAAGCAGACCTTGATTTAACTCGACTTCTCTTTACACCTATATTATCAATAGATAGAGAGGGTGAGGTCTACTATGGACTGGCGGACTCATTAGACATCTCTGAAAATAAGAAAATATATACTCTTACTATAAAAAATACTCTGTCATTTTCAGATGGTTCAAAGCTGAATGCAGATGACGTTATTTTTACTGTAAAAAGTATCCAAGACAATCTTATAAAAAGTCCATTAAATACTCAATGGCAAGGAGTTCAAATCGAGAAGGTAAACCAATACACCATAACCTTTACATTGGACCGACCCTTTAGCGACTTTATTTATAATCTTCAAATTGGAGTTCTACCTTCTAATATCTGGGAATCGATTGATGCGCAGGAATTTATTTTTAGTAATTATAATAGTCGACCTATTGGTTCTGGACCATATGTAATACAAGATATTGATTTTGAAGAAAATGGTGTACCCAACAGATATACTCTAGAAAGAAATCATGGACATATAGAAGAACCTTATATTAAAAATATTGAGCTTCAGTTTTTTGATAATGAAGAAACTCTTATTAAGAATCTTTCAAAAAATACTATTGGTGCAGCATATGGAATATCTCCAGTTACAGCATTTAAACTTAAAGAAGAATTGGTTAGTAGTGCTACTCTTCCACGAGTATTTGCTCTTTTCTTTAATCAGGAGAAACAACCTCTTCTTAAATCAAAAAAAATTCGTGAAGCAATCAACCTCGGAATAAATAAGCAAAACATTACAGAAAATATATTCAAGGGCTATGCCTCTCCAATTAATTCAATCATAGGTTTACCAGAAAGAGAAATAATATTTGATCAACAAAAAGCTAAAGAAATAATTGAAAGTGAGAATTGGGTACTGAATAAAGATGGAATATATTCTAAAGACATTAATAACACAAAAACAGATCTATCATTTAGCGTCTCTATTCCAAATATTCCGGACATGCAAGCGGTTGCAGAATCAATCTCAAGTGATCTAGGAACTATTGGTATAAAATTAATTGTTCGATCTTATGAGCAAGGTAACCTAACCCAAGATGTAATTCGACCACGAGAATACGAATCACTCTTATTTGGTTATGAAATTGAAAAGCCAAGCGACCTCTATGCATTTTGGCATTCATCACAAATAAGTGATCCAGGTCTAAATGTGAGTTTGTTTAAAAAAACATCAATAGATGCAGCCTTAACTAACCTAAGGACATCAACTACTCCAGAACTTCAAAAAATTAATGACGAGATTATCCAAGAATATCCTGCTGTATTTCTTTTCTCTCCTTCTTATATTTATGTCTTACCAAAGAATGTAAAAGGTACGTCATTTTCAATTCATAAATCATCAGATAGATTCAATACATTAAAAGACTGGTATATTCGCACGCGTCATATATGGCCACTATTCACTAATAAAAAATAATTATGTCAAACATCCGTATTGAAAAATATCTATCTGAAAACGGTATTATGTCACGAAGAGAAGCAAAGAAGTTTCTTCTCGCTGGACTTATATCAGTCAACGATATTGTTGCGCAACCAGGAGATAAAATAAATCCCAAAATAGACACTATTTCATTAGATAAATCTGTACAAAAAGAAATGAAGAGCAAGCAAACCATTCTTGTATATAAGCCAAGAGGTGTTGTTTCTTCAAAAGATACTGATGGTGAAAAAACAATATTTGACGTGTTCCCACAATTCAAGGATCTTAATACTGTTGGGCGTCTTGATAAGGAAAGTGATGGGTTAATCTTACTCTCTAATGACGGGATGATTACCAAGGCAATAACAGGTAAAGATCATTTGATTGAAAAAGAATATAGGGTACAAGTACGTGAAAATGTAACTCCGAGTATGATGAAAAAAATGTCTGAAGGAATAAAATTAGAAGATGGTTGGACACGACCAGCAGAAGCACATCGTGTTAATAGTCATGTGTTTAACATAATCCTAAAAGAAGGACGTAAACATCAAATAAGACGTATGGCTAATGCATGCCGATTAACAATAGAATCCCTTACACGCATACGCATACACACCATTACGGCTCCAAAAATGCTATCAGGTAACTTCAAAAACCTTAGCGATGAACAAATAGATGATCTCAAGAAAGTTGGCGCAGTGACTGCAAAATAATACAAAAACCATAATAAAAAGCAAACCTAGGTTTGCTTTTTATTATGTACACAATAGATGAATTTACTATTTATCGCCTCCTGCATTAAAATCTAATACATTATTATTATTTAGCTCAAAACTTAATTCTCGTCCGTTAACATTTACAATGTATACTCCAGCAGGAAGATTATTAACCTTAAGTTCAATTCGCTCTTCATACGGAACCAGTGCCTGGGTACATAAGTCCCCTTCAACGCGAGTATCAAGCGTTACATAAAATACATTACCATCACGCAATTGATTAGGTGTATTTAAGTAAGTACAACCATTTGGAAGACTTCCTAATATAACTAACGTTTGACCAATTGGAAATGTTTCTTGTGACTCTATAAACACAGAATCAATAGGAGCTGCATTTACTGATACCTGACCAAAACCAGTATTAAGATCTGGTACTGTTTCTTCTACAACCGTCGTTGTCGTTTGAGGTCTAAACCAGCTAGCACTATAACCCAGCCAGCCCAACAGCACTAAAACAAGAACAGCGATAATAATATACCAGAGTGATTTGGGTGAATTATTTTTTTCTCGAATAATAACTCGTTCTCTTTCAAAATTTTGTAAATTGTCTTCCATAAATATTTTTTATTAGGCTGATAACTAACCTTATTTTAGCATATTAAGGATATTTCAATAGAAATTTATCAGGTTAATCCACAACTTCTACTACTTCCCAGAAACCAATATGATCTTTAACATGAAGTGATAGCTCACGGGAACTACCATAATACTACCCAGAATCCTCGTTAATATGGCAATCAAAATTAATGAAAAGTATGATGAATCCCCTTTCCAATGACATTTTGTTATTTTTTTTGATTCTTTAATAAATCATTTGAAAAATAATTATTGCCTTCAATATGGATAGTGTTATTACTTTTGGGTATATAATATTATAACAAAATGTTTTTATGGTTATAGTCTTGTATACCATGAAAAAAAATAGCTATGTATGTTTTTTGAGCCAACATTGGGAATTGAACCCAAGACCTCTACATTACCAATGTAGTGCTCTACCAACTGAGCTATGATGGCAAAGCGACATTTATACAATGTAGCTTTTGTGTGTCGAGGGTGGGAATTGAACCCACGACCTTAGGTTTATGAGTCCTACGCTCTAACCAACTGAGCTACCCCGACATGTGTTCTAAGATACCATATTGCACATGTTTTTCAACTCTTTAGATATATTGCAAAGCAGCCTGATTATGATATATTATTTCTGTTGCACCGGTAGCTCAACTGGTTAGAGCACCCGCCTGTCACGCGGGAGGTTGCGAGTTCAAATCTCGTCTGGTGCGCTAAAATAAAAAAAGTTCCGAAAGGGGCTTTTTATTTGATATAGTAGTTCTGATATATAAAGTTATTAAAGATATTAATACGACCATAGATGGTATAAAATATTTTTTAAAATATTATTGCTAAAATAGTAACAAGGATCACTAATACGACTCTTTTCTAATAAGAGACAAAGACGCAGAAGCCTTCTAGGCCACCGGTAAAAAAGAAATAGCCGACAGCTTTGCTGTCGGCTATTTCTTTTTTTGTTGCGGGAACCCGATTCGAACGAGCGTCTTTAGGTTATGAGCCTAATGAGATACCATTACTCCATCCCGCTTTATTCAACGTAAACGTATACTACATTGAATTATATATTATGCAAGATAGCCATTACTTTCAAGGAGATTTTCATAGATGCGATATGCTCTGTATGATTCTCTATCATTTAAAGGATAACGACTTCCCTCATGAGCTAATTTATTACGTAAAAGGTGTACATCCCATGCTGCATCACACCAAGTTACGCCCTCACGTTGCATGTGTTTTAGTTTCTCTCCAAAGGTAGAGCCTGTGTAGCCCATTTCAGTAATCATATCCTCGAGCATCGCATCAGCATCAAGAATTGCCACTCTCCAAAAAATAGGATCAGATGATTTAAACTGTTGTACAATATCCATCCACCTTTTCTTATATAGGGATTGAGATTCCTTGTTAATATTAAAATGACTATCACGCCTGAGAATATTATTATTTTTTAGCTTCATTGCACTCATAGCTGATGCAATGATCCCACCGAGAAATCCAATACTTAATAAAACGGAAAGTATTTTAACGAAAATTATGATGCCAGAGAGTTCCATAGATAATTAAATTATAGCACGTTCAAAATCCTTTCCAGCCTCAAATATTTTTTTTTCACAAAACATTGGAGCTGTAAAATGCATACTAAATGGCATACCGTCTTTATCTAGCCCAGATGGAATAGAAATAGCAGGATTACCTGTGAGATTATACGGAACGGTAAAAATATCCTCTAGATACATGGAAACAGGATCTTTTTTTGCATTAAACTTAAAAGCAACACCAGGAGTTGTCGGCGTAGCGATGATATCTACCGTGTCAAAAATTGCATGCACTTCTTTGGTGATTTTTGAACGCAAGGCAAGAGCTTTGTAAAAATACTCATCATGATAACCTGACGATAATACATGAGTACCCAGCATAATACGTCGTTGAACTTCTTCTCCAAATCCCTTAGATTTAGTTTTTACATAGCCATCAATTAAATCCTCACCATTTTCTGAAAGAGCATATCTAATACCGTCGTAACGAGCAAGATTTGATGAAACTTCCGCTGGCTGTAAAATATAATAAACTGCCAATGAATGTTTAATAGTTGGTAAATCAATATCAATAACACGATATCCTTCTTCTTTCATTTTTTCCAAACTATCATTAAAATTCTTTAGGACGTCTTGACCAATACCATCCATTTCTAGAAATGTACGTGGCACACCAATAACTTTGTTATTAGTATTTTTAACTTGATATATTTTTCTTTTCTCAATTGGTACTGAGGTATTATCCAGCTCATCATATCCTGAGATAGCATCAAAAACTACTTCTGCATCCTCTACAGAATGAGTGATTGGACCAATAACATCAAGGGATGAAGCCATGGCGATTAATCCATTACGAGAAACTGAACCGTAGCTTGGTTTCAATCCCACAAGACCACAATAAGCCGCAGGCTGCCGCACAGAACCTCCAGTATCACTTCCAAGTGAATACATCGCCATTCCAGCAGCAACAGCTGCAGCAGGACCACCAGATGAACCACCGGGTACACGTTCTTCGTTAAGCGGGTTACGTGTTACACCATAATAGGAAGTCTCAGTAGATGATCCCATAGCAGAGTCATCCATATTTGTCCTACCCATTATCATAGCTCCAGCATCAACTAATTGACGCGTGACAAATGAATCATAACTAGCAATATAATTTTCTAACATCTGAGATGCAGCACTCGCTTTTTTACCTTTGATAAGGATATTATCCTTGAAGGCTACAGGAATATTGGAAAGTAAATTTTCACCAACACTGGAGCTAGTATCTTGATCATCGAAGACTTCTATATAGGCATTAATAGAATCATCTCGTAGATTAATTTGTCCTAGTGCTTGATCGTAAAGATCTTTGGGACTCATTTTCTTTGTATTCAAAAGATTATGAAGCTGTTTAATTGTTGTTTCTGAGAATTTCATATTTAAAGAATCTTCTTAACCTTAATAAAATTTCCTTCGCGTAAGGGAGCTGCATTTAGTAAATCTTCGGAGAACTGACCTGACAGATATGAATCACTATCATCTCTCATGATATTTGTTGTTATGCTTCGCAAATGATCATCATAGCCATCTAATGACACAGAATTTATAGTATCTATATATTCAAGAATGCCTTCAAAATCTTTTTGGTATTCTTCGATTTTCTCATCACTTAGCTCGAGACGTGATAAGGTGGCTAATTTTTTTATATCTTGTTTATCCATAGATATCAGTATACAAAAAAATAGCCTGAATGCTATTTTTTTAGTGAAAATTTTTGAATAAAATCATCTTCGGAAATAATCATAATATTTAGTTCATGTGCTTTTTTTAACTTTGACCCAGCTTTTTCTCCAGCAATAAGATAATCTGTTTTTGCACTTATTTGAGACATCACCTTCCCTCCCATATCTTTTATCTTTTTTTTCATCTCATCTCGAGAATAATGAAAAAGACTACCGGTAACTACAAATGAAATATTTTTTAAAGAAAGATTTTCTTTTTCCATACTATCCTCAACGACAAGATATCTACAAAGAAGTTCAATTTCTTTTTGATGTTCTTTATTATTTAAATATGCAACCGTAGACTCTGCAATTTGTGAGCCAATTCCATGGACCGCAACCAGTTCATTATAACTAGCTCCCATAATCGCAGCAATGGATTTAAATTCTTGAGCGTACATACTTGCGACCTCTTCTCCTACGTGGCGAACACCTAAAGCCGTAATAAATGTTGCTAAACTCACAGATTGAGATTTTTTTATAGCATCTAATAAATTATTAGTTGCCTTCTCCTTAAATAAAGGTAACGTAACAATATCATCATAAACAAGAGTAAAAATGTCACTCATTTTTTTTATATATCCCGCCTCATATAATGCCCGAACTTGCTTTTCTCCCATTCCTTCAATATTTAAGGCCTTTTTTGATACAAAATAAGTTAAATGCTGAATAGCTACCTCTTCGCTTTTTTCATAGAGATACCAAGAAGTAACTCCAGAGGTAGACATTTCCTTTCGCAGAGTCATACCATTTTTCTCTGCATATTTTTCTATATCAATTTTTTTTTCACTACCATCACGCAAGCCCTTCATAACCTGTTTTATTTTTGGAATAATATCACCTGCTTTCTCAACAACAACGGTATCACCAATCCTGACATCTAATCTGTTGATTTCATCCATATTATGCAGTGTTGCACGCCTTACTATTGAGCCATCAATACCTATTGGTTCCAGCTCAGCAACAGGAGTCAAAATCCCTGTTCTTCCTATCTGAAAAGTAACGTCATTAATGATTGTAGTTTGTTGTTCTGCTGGAAATTTATAAGCAATGGCAAATCGAGGTGATTTTGCAGTGTAACCTAGATCTCTGCATATTTTCTTAGAATTTAATTTGATAACCATTCCATCAATTCCATAAGGTTGATTATTACGTATGCTCACCCATTGCTCATAAAATTCTTCAATTTTTTCAATAGATTTTGTGACAAGGAAGTTATCATTTACAGAAAATCCCATATCTCTCAAGAAAAGTAACTCCTCACTATGTGTTGAGAAATTTTTATCTTTAGAGTCAATATCGTAAATAAAAGTTTTTAGATTACGAGACTTAACCACAGAAGTATCTAACTGCCTAAGCGTACCTGCAGCAAGGTTTCGTGGATTTGAATATGGATTTAAATCATCTTTAATTCTTTTTATATTTATTTTTTTAAGCTCATTTTTTTCAATCCAGGTTTCGCCAACAACAGAAATTGAAGAATTTTCATTTATAACAAGAGGTATACCTTGTATCATTTTTAAGTTCTCTGTAATATTTTCCCCTACAAGCCCGTCACCACGTGTGGCTCCACGAAAAAATACCTTGTTATCATAATCTAAAATAACCTTTAAACCGTCAATTTTGAGCTCTACAACATACTCAAGATCTATCTCATCATCTGTTACTTTTTCCACCAGTTTCTTTACTCTCTCTTCCCATTTGATTAAACCTTCAAAATTGAAAATATTATCAAAAGACCATTGTGAAAATCTATGAGTGGCCTTGTCGAATCCTTCAAGTACCTTGCCTCCTATCCTGTGCGTTGGAGATTGTGGACTCTGTAAGTCAGGAAATAACTGTTCTAAGGAAACAAGTTCTTGCAATAATGAATCATAGGCTTCGTCGGAAATCTCTGACATATCTTTTTGATGATAAAGATCTGCATGATATGAAATTTCAACAACTAATTGTAGTATTCTTTTTTTGGCTGTAATTTCATTCATACACTACCGAATGTAGGTAATACTCAAACGGCGTTCAAGCAATGTTGGATCATTAAAATCTGGAATATTTGCAAGACCAGAGACTTCCCCCGCAGTATTCACACATGAATTAAAACCGACCGCCGTCATACGTATCTCAATTTCAGTATCATCAGTATTTCTTTCGTTTACCTCAATAAGAACGTATGCGCAAGAACCTAAATCAAAACTATTATAGTACCTCAAAACATATGGAAATTCATAACCTTGTGTTCCATTAGAATCATCAAGGTGCTCTGAAAAAACCGTACCACCACCACACTCAAAGGTATGCTGCTCTTTTCCTGAAGGAGTGATGGTAAATGGAGTTCCCGGTCCCGTAGGAGTAGCAACAACTCCAATCAAGTCAGCATAAAGAACACATTCCAATGCAGAATCCGCACTATAAAATGCTCTTTGAGATTCACGCGCGTATGAAGATAAAACTACTTCTTTTTTGACAACGCTAAAAATACCTGCTGAAATCAATAAAATAAGAGCAGAGATCAGCATTGAGAACAAAATGACAAAACCTTTATTTTTTTTCGTCTGTTTAATATTCATATAATTTTTATTAGATCCACATGAAGAGATTTTCAGTATATTCTACTTCTCCCTTATCCCATGCAACTACTACCGTAATAATAATTTCATCATCGTTACTAGGAATAGTTCTAAATTTTATCTCACGAGTAAAAACATATTCTTTATATGAGCCAGAAGGTACACCTTCAACAAATTGCCGATAAGCAAAGTCGCTCTCATTATAAAACATATTACAATCATCACTTCCATTGTTACAAGGAAAGACAATAATTTCAAATGGTGATGAATTATACAAAACCCCGCAACCACTTGCGGATCCCGATACCATAGACTCACTCCAACAGTTATTTTTATCGAAAAGATCAGACCAGGCTGAAACACTATCTCCATCAAGAAGCTCAGTATCTCTTAAATTTCGAACTGCTTCAATAGCCTCTAGAGCTAGGTAATCAGCGACAACTTGTTTTTGAGCCAGATTTGCAGCCCGTAGGCCTCTCGCTGAAACTGTCATAAGAGCTGTCAAAGAAACAGTAAATATAAACACCGCAATAATCATCTCGATAAGAGTAAATCCTTTATTTTGTTTTTTATAAAAATTTTTCATAATACTAAAAATCAAGTACTCGTTGAGAAACAAGAGTTTGAATAGTTGTCTCTCTTTCTGAATCACCATTAGTTGCATACGCTTGGATCTGAATCCAAACCAAAGGCTGGCTCAAATCACCCGAGCCATAAGTATCTGTTCCTAAAACAGTAAAACGTAAACTATCAACAATAACCTGCGTTGGATCAGTTAAGGTGCTGGGGCCATTTGGTGCCGTCTCTGCACCATCTCTCTCTAATTGCAAAACGTCACCATTTAATGAATATCGAACGTATCCTCTATTATCACTAGCATTGAAACCAATTGAAGAGCCAAAACCATCGCCCCCTCCAACTTCAATACCTTCAGGATTAATGTGGTAGTTTTTACCTAAACGAATCTCTCTTGTTATGGTTTCCATAGCGTAATTTAAACTATCATGAACACGTTTCTCTGCTTGAGTTACTTCATAATTACGCAACAAGCTGACCAAAGCTCCCATTCCAACAGTGATAATAATTGTAAAGATAGTAACAGAAACCATAATCTCTATCAAGGTGAATCCACGTTTATTACAGAGAGATGATGGTCTTAGAAAAAAGGGAGATCTTTTTATTTTGTTGTTTATTTTATAGTGCATAATTCTTCTTTGCGGCAATATTACCAATTGAACTCACCTCTATATAGCTACTTGTATCACCCCCTGAATTTATAATAATTGATGCAAAATTATAAGTATCAGATGGATCTCCATCACGCGAAATAAATGCATCAGGATAAGGTCGTTGAAACACAATATCTACTCTTGAATTTACTTCTGACCCACAATTTGGAGCTATAGGACAAAGATCTATACCCCGTATCGTTACCTTATTGGATTGAATAGTTCTACGATCAATCACAACATCAGTCCCATCATTATATACACGATTTCTATTAACATCTTCAAAAATGATGAAAGAATTAGTGCCTGGATTAATAGAAACACCTCTAACAGATCGGTCCTGGGTAATATCAGCAATCTGTTCACTGGTATAAATATTATTTGAGCCATTACTTCCAAATACATCGTCAGCTACTCCGTCCTCATTTAAATACTCCTTACCTACAATCCCCGTCGAAGCTGAGATTCCATAGACCTGAGCTTGTCTAATGGAAAGAGCGATATCTTGAGTAACATTTGTTTCCTCTATTCGTGCCTGGTATTCATTAAAATTAAATATAGAGACGCTCGACATAATCGAAAAAATAGTAATTACAACAATAAACTCAACAAGAGTAAAACCTTTATTTTTTTGTTTTTTTAGATAAGCAATCATGTTTAAAAAATACTAATATTAAAAGCCAAAGTAATTATGGTTCCTACAATAAGAAATGGAGCAAATGGTATCTCTTCTTTCATTATACTTTTTTTACCAGTCCGTAACAACGTTCTTTTCAAAAAAAAGTTAATAAGCATGATACTTATTGCAAAGAGTGCTCCAATCCAAAATGACAAGAAGACTGCCGAGAAACCCTTTATTGTTCCAAAAAGAAATCCTATACCCACCATTAACTTTGGATCACCCAGCCCTAACCAGCGACCTTTTGATATTATCCATAAAATAACAAATGGTAATGGCACTAATATTCCACCTAAAATCATCCACACATCAGGCATATGAAATCCAACATAGTTAAAGAATTCAACACCATCAGAAAAGAAAAATAAGGATGCACATGCCAAAATACCAAAAATCATAGAAAGACGGTCTGGTATTATTTTATGGCGAATATCATATAAGAAAATAATCATCAATAATGAAATAACAATAAAAAGAAAAAGAGTAGCTACAAGATATTCTATTGTAAAAATATTTATTGCTCCATTCGTCAGAATACCTCGAGCTGAAACTAATCCAAAAAAAATAGCTGTTGTAAATTCACCAATAAAATACATCGGACTAATTTTACT
>JBLIKX010000016.1:0-16684 GCA_047637555.1 Crocinitomicaceae bacterium | reverse complement strand
TTTGGGTTTCTTTTAATAATTAATAATTGTAGGAGCGCCCATGAAATGGGCGCTCCTTTTCTTTTATGCAGACATGGTAAAATAAACAGATACAGAATTATGAATACAGAAAAATCAAAAACAGAAAAATCAAAAACAGCTCAATCAGAAGAATCTATTCTGTCGTTTTGGCAGGAAAATAAGATTTTTGAAAAGTCATTAGAAAAAGAATCACCAAAAGGAGATTTTGTTTTTTATGATGGACCTCCATTTGCAACTGGATTACCTCATTACGGACACTTACTTGCCGGGACAATCAAAGATATCATTCCGCGATATAAAACGATGCAGGGATATCGTGTTCCACGAAAATGGGGATGGGACTGCCACGGGTTACCAATCGAAAATCTGATTGAAAAAGAGCTAGGTCTTGATACTAAAAAAGACATCGAAGACTATGGTATTGAGAAATTTAATCAGGCGGCACGAAATTCAGTGTTACGTTACGAAGAGGAGTGGAAACGATATGTACCACGATCAGGGCGTTTTGTGGATATGGATAATGCATATATAGCAATGGATGCGTCATATATGGAATCTATCTGGTGGGTATTTGGTCAATTACATAAAAAAGGTCTCACCAAGGAAGGGTTCAAGGCAATGCACCTGTGCCCACGTTGCGAGACGACATTGGCGAATTTTGAGGTAAATCAAGGGTACAAAGATGTAACCGATATTTCAGTTACGGCAAAATTTGAATTAAAGGAAGAACCAGGAACTTTTCTATTGGCATGGACAACAACTCCGTGGACACTACCAGGTAACGTAGCATTGGCGGTTGGTTCAGATATTGATTATGTAAAAGTTCAATCAGAAGAGCAGTATTATATCGTTGGAAAAGAACTCTTAGAAAAGGTGTTCGAGGGAAAGGAATTTAAAATAATTTCAGAATTGAAAGGTTCAGATCTCGAAGGGAAATCATATACAGCTCCGTTCGATTATTATCAAAATGATCCAGAAGTAGAGAATACTCAAAACGGTTGGAAGGTTCTCGTTGCAGAGTTTGTAACTGTTGATTCAGGAACAGGAATTGTGCATATCGCACCTGCCTTTGGTACCGATGATATGCAGCTAGGAGAAATGCATGATTTGCCATTTGTTCAACATGTAGCTAAATCTGGTGCATTCAAACATGTCTTTGCTGAAACTATTGATGGTGGAGATTTTGCAGGAATGTTGGTGAAACAAAAAAACGATCTTATGTCAACTGACATCGAGATTATTAAACGACTCGCACATGACGGGAAATTATTTTCAAAGAAGAAATTAGTTCATAGTTATCCGCATTGCTGGCGCTGTGATACTCCACTACTCAATTACGCCACGACGTCTTGGTATGTTGATGTACCAAGTATTAAAGATAAATTAATTGCATCTAACGAGAAGGTTAATTGGGTTCCAGAACATGTAGGGCAAGGACGATTTGGTAAATGGTTAGAAGGGGCTCGCGATTGGGCACTATCTCGATCACGTTTTTGGGGAACGCCATTACCTGTTTGGCAGTCTGCTGACCAAGAGGAAACCTTTGTTGCTGGATCGTTTGAAGAATTATTATCTCGTGTTAAAACATCAGGAAATACCTATTTTGGACTGCGTCATGGTGAATCTGAATCAAATGTTCAAGGTATTATAAACTCGGTACTAGGAACACCAAATCCTTTAACAGAATTAGGTAAAAAACAAGTTACAGATTCCTTATCTGAAATACCAAAAGATATTGATTATATCTTTGTCTCACCGATTCAGCGGACACAAGAAACAGCCCAAATAATCAAAGATCACTTCGGACTTAATGATGAACAATATATAACTGATGAACGATTAACTGAGACTCATCTTGGTTTACAATGGGAAGGGAAAAAATGGGAAGATGCTCATAATCAAGAGTACTTTGGGAGCAATGCAAATTTTATTGATTTGAAATTATCTGAAGATTCAGAATCTATTAACGACGTATATAAACGTTCAATGGATTTTATGTTTGAATTAGAACAGAAATATAAAAACAAAAAAATCTTGATTGTTTCTCATGGGGGAATATTACGAACTATGGAATTCGCTAACCATGAATATGGTGTTGCTAAAAAGGCTCATCAGTTCTGGGTTAATTATCGACTTCCCAAAAATGCAAAACTCCTTCCTTTTGATTTCAAGCCATTTCCTCATAATGAAAATTATGTCATTGATATTCATAAGCCATATATTGATGACGTTATTGTTCTCGGGGAAAATGGTGACGAATTAAAACGAATTTCAGACGTGTTTGATGTTTGGTTTGATTCAGCATCAATGCCATATGCTCAACAGCATTACCCATTTGAAAACAAAGAATCATTTGAGGCAGCTTTTCCTGCACAATTTATTGCAGAAGGTTTAGATCAAACGCGTGGTTGGTTTTATGTGATGACGGTTATAGGAAATGCACTTTTCGATAAAACTCCATTTGAAAACGTCATTGTAAATGGAATGATTTTGGCAGAGGATGGAAAGAAAATGTCTAAATCACTCAAAAATTATCCTGATCCATATGATATGTTTGATTCAGTAGGAGCAGATGCAATTCGTTTGTATATGATTAATTCACCTGTTGTTCGTGCAGAGGAGTTCGCATTTTCAGAAAAAGGAGTACGAGAGGTTGCATCAAAAGTCATGGGGCGTTTACGAAATATTGTTTCATTGTATGAAATATACGCGAGTGATGTTGATGGATATATTTCTGATTCTGATAATATTTTAGACCAATGGATCATGGCAAGATTAGCAGAACTAGAAAATGAAGTTCGAACTAATCTGGAATCATATGAACTAGATAGAGCAGCGCGACCAATTTTTGATTTTGTTGATGATTTTTCGACATGGTATATTCGCCGAAGTCGAGATCGATTTAAAGGAGAAGATATTGAAGACAAAAAACGTGCATTAGGAACAACTCGAAAGGTATTAATTGAGATGTCAAAAATAATTGCACCATTTGTCCCTTTTATTGCTGAGGAAATTTGGCAGACATTGCGCGTTGAGGGAATGGCAGAATCTGTTCATCTTGCAGTATGGAATCCACAAAACCTGCCCAAGGCAGAATTAATTGAAATGATGCAAAAAGTGCGTGACCTTATTTCTGAAGGATTACAATTACGTAGTGAATTTAAAATAAAAGTACGACAACCATTACAATCTCTGACTGTAGATCTTTCGGGTATTTATGAGTCATGTTATTCATTAATAACTGATGAATTAAACGTAAAGGAAGTCATTAATGGTGAGTTAGCTCTTGATATAGAAATGAGCCCTGAATTAAAGGCAGAAGGGAATATGCGTGAACTCCTACGTCAGATTCAATCCTTGCGTAAATCTTCAGGACTACAAGCGCATGACATGATTAATCTTGTTGTTCAAACCTCAGACCTAGGACAGCAATTAATTGAAACATTCAGCAATGAAATTAAATCAACGGCTGGAATTAAAGAATTTAATTTTACTCACAATGACAAGATGAATCCCGACGCAAGAGAGGGTGCCCTAGGGAATAGAGAGGAAATAATTGTAGAAGAACTCACCTTTATTGTTGAGGTAGAGAGATAAAAAATGACCCCTGTTGGGGGTCTTTTTGTTTTAATTATCTATGATATATAATTAATTGTAGGAACATGGCTATGCAATATTTTCATTGCTTTTTTGATTGTCCCGATCTGCATAGGGTCACATAATTTTGTAGTGCTAGGTTTTGATTGACCTGCCGTTAGTCTAATATCTGTTGCTTTTGTGGGTAGGATTACTCCCTCCAAAGATTTCAAAGAATATTCTTCGTCTCTTAAGTTGCTTAAGAGTTGTTTATCACTTAAGGCAGAGCTTCTAAGAATTAGTTTATTTTCTTTGTCTACGGTGCAACAAAATCTTTTTCGAGATTTTTTTGAACTTCATTCCGTGCTTTCTGTACATATTGAAGATGTGCATCCTTCGGTAGATTAGGAGTCTTTTCAACACCAAAATAAATTTTTAAACTCATGGATTTTTTAATCTTAGTTAAAATTAATGTATATATTTTACATCAAGAAATATTATATTTTGTTAATATATAAACTTAAAAAAAAATTACCATATTGAATTCAATATGGTAATAATGATGTAACATCAATGATTTATACAGCCTTTGGTAATCTTTTTAACTGATTTATCTTTATCATTAAATCAGTAGAAACTTTTTGGCAATCTAATGTAGTTATTTTCTGTCGTTTCTTACTAAACCGTAAGCCATTACGATGTTTTAGAATTTCAATGCTTCCCTCTATTCGGTTTTTAAGTTTTTGTACTTGTTGCAAAAAAGAATATTCACTTTCGCCAGAGGCAAAATCTATTTGTTTAAGCGTTGGTCCCGAACCAGTTAAAACAGATAATCTATGTTCTATAAATTTTTTCTCTTTTGCTAATTCGCGACTGCATGTTTTTTTACTTACTAATACTCTCATAGGCTTTTTTTTAGGTTAAATATGTTTCTATTAAAAATAACACATTTTTAATTATAATCAATATTTTATAATCTAAGTACTTAAATATTTAAAAGGTTTATCGTATTAGCTTTAAACCTAAAAGTAATCTAAGCTCAGTTTAGATTTCTCTACTAACGTTAATTACTAATCTCTCATGATAATTGTCTGTAGGTTTTTCACCTTGGTTGAATTGGCATCTATTTCGGAATCTAGGAAATTTAACTCATATTTTTTTTCAATTAATCATTCTGATTTTTTACTTTCAAACAATGGTAATTTGTAGTCAATTTGGTATTGAGCGTTTAATTGATTATTTCTTTCCACCTTGAATACGAGAACCCACGTTTCGGAAAAATTTAATTGTTTTCAGTCATAATTAATATGTTGAATTAAAACCTATTTATATTTAAAAAAATATATTTTTAAGCTAAATCAACAAATTATTGTAATCTATAATTCAAAACGTATACTGTAAATATGTCACACGCAATTTATCAAACAAAAGCTTTGATCCTTAAAACTACAAACATGCGTGAATCTAATAAACTCATTATCCTGTATACGCAAAAATTTGGTCTCATTTATACTACTATTCAATCGGTCAGAGAGCTGCGATCAAAAATGCGTTTTCATACTAATCGTTTATCTCTCGTTGAGGTTGATGTAGTAAGAGGAAGAGATATTTGGAGAATAGTAGGAATTCATGAATATATATCTATTTTTGATGTGACGGGTACTGTTTGGTACTCGCTCATGGAGCGTATGGCAAATTTGATTTTACGCCTGTGTAGTGGAGAAGAAACACATAATGAGCTCTGGGAAGATATTGTTGGATTGTACGACTACATTAATTCTCACAAGGAAGATAGTAATAATACAAAAGAATTTGTTGAAATAATTTTTGTCTCTCGCATGCTGTATCATCTCGGCTATTCTGCCGGGGAAATGTCATTTATACATATCCAAAATCCATATACAACAGAAGTTTTTTCTCAAATTAAACTATCAAAAAAAGAACTTATTGTAGCAATAAATAATGGGATACAAACATCTCAATTATAGAAAAACCCTCATTGAATATTTTTCAGATACCTTATATTTAATGAGTGTTTTAATTTTACAAAAAATCACCTACTCTTGCAGAATATGCTTAGTATGTTTAATTTAATTATTCTTTTGGATTGAGGGCTATTTTTTAAATACATTGTAAACAGGTGACGTTTTAAGCTATACTGTTCATATGAAAGACGATATTACTTCTAAAGATACAAATAAAAGAATTGAAAAGTTAGATCGTGGTTTATATGATCCAAATCAAGAGCATGCTCAACGTCCTCGACGTCGTATTCATGGTCGGAATATTGAACTTGATCATGATTTTCAAGATCATCAATATGATTCATTACTTAATGCTCGCTCAAAATATAAATTACCAACGTCCCTGTTCAAAAAAATATTTTTTGCAGCACTTACTTTTTTTGTTGTTGTTATCCTTATTGTGGGTATTTCTTTGTATGAAATAAGGAAAACAGTTTCAGAAGATTTGATTGCTATGGAAGTATTAGGCCAACCCTTTGTTGACGGTGGAGAAGAGCTAGAATTACAAATTCGTATTCAAAACCTTAATGAGCAAGATCTGCAATTACCTGACCTTGTTTTGTCCTATCCAAAAGATTCATCTCTCGATTCAGAGAAGGTTTTCCTGCGCCGTTCTTTGCAAGATATTGTTCCTCAAGGTAGATCTACTGAGAAATTTGATCTGGTACTATTTGGACAAGAAGGTGATATGCGCAGTATTAATGCGACATTAGAATATCGTATTGATGGTTCAAGTTCAATTTTTATAAAAGAGGCACAACATGAGGTTATTATACGATCCACACCAACGCAGGTACTGGTCACTGCACCTGATGTTATTGTACGTAACCAAGAAGTAACTCTTGCCGTGGATATCTCGTCTAACTCGAACACCCAAATAAATAATACTCTTTTGAAAATCAACTATCCGAGAGGGTTTGAGTTCATTCGTGCAAATCTGGATCCTAATTTTAATACCAATACTTGGTATTTCGATAATATTACCACCGAAGCGCAAACAATTGAGATAGTAGGGCGATTAGCCGCACTAGAGGGTCAAGGTCAATCATTCAATATTGAATATGGTAAACAAAATCAATTTAACAAAAATCAGTTTGAGACAGTATTTAATGCGCTAACGCATACTATTGATGTTCAAAAATCATTTATTGAAACAATGCTTACGGTGAATAATTCAAAAGAGGATACTTCAAGCGTACGAGGTGGTGGAGATATTGAAGTTGAATTGGTATATGAAAATACTCTTAATAAATCATTAGAAAATATATCACTAGAAATTGAGCTCAATGGTGAATTATATGATCCTCAAAAGGTACGTGTCACAGGTGGATTCTATGATTCAAGCCGTCGTGTAATTATGTTTGACAAAACGACATCAGATACCTTTACTCTCTTGGAGCCTGGAGAATCACGAGAGGTTGGATTTAAATTAGTCAGCCGGGATTTGGTGACAGCTCAAGATGTGTTAACTAATCCAGAAGCCTTAATGACCGTAAATGTAAGAGGTACCGAAGGGGGTGGTAGTAACCGTGTAGCATTAGCCGTATCGAGCCATACCGTTCAGGCTAATTCAGATCTTTCTCTAATTACTAAAACTCAATATTACGAAGGACCATTTAAAAACGAAGGACCTATTCCTCCACGTGTAAGTACACCAAGTACTTATACCTTGGTATTCCAAGTTCTGAATTCCTCAAATAAGGTAAGTGACACAAAACTACGAACAACCTTGCCAACCTATGTAGAATGGTTAAATACCGTTGCGCCATCTATCGAACGAAATAATGTTTCCTTTAATATAGTGACACGTGAATTGATTTGGGATATTGGGAACCTTGATGCTGGTATCGGAGTGGGAACAGAAGCTCCACGTCAGCTCTCTGCTCAGGTACGTGTAACACCGTCAATAAACCAGTTAGGAGAAACAGTAATGCTCACAGGACAAAGTATCCTCTCTGCCACTGATGAATTTACTGAAACAAATTTAAGTTATAAAAAAATACCATTTACAACGTTGTTAGATAACGTTGATGGTGAAGGTGCTTATGGAAGAGTGGTTAATTAAAACAAGTGTTTATATAAAAAACGCTAATATGTTTTTTATTTTTGAATATTTTCTGCCTTCGGGTACACTAGTTGTATGAATAAGGATATTACAATGAATGAAATAGTTTCATTTGCAAAAGAAAAAGGATTCGTATTTCAATCTTCTGAGATCTATGGAGGACTTTCTGGAGCGTATGATTTTGGTCCAAATGGTGTTGAACTAATGAATAATATTAAAAATTTCTGGTGGCGTGAAAACGTACAAAAACAAGCAAATTATTACGGTTTAGACTCAGCTATGTTTAAACATCCAAAGGTTTGGGAAGCATCAGGGCATACCTCTGGATTCTCGGATCCAATGGCAGAATGTAAAAATTGTAATACGCGAATACGTGTCGATAAGGAACTAGAAAAGATCGGTGTAGCTGCTGACGAGAAAATGTCAGAAGATGATATTAATAAACTCTTTCAAGAAAATAGTGATAAAATTTCATGCCCAAAGTGTAAAAAACAAGATTTTTCTGAGGCAAAAGCATTTAATCTATTGGTTAAATCAAATCTTGGAGATTTTACCAACGCTGGTTTAGATCCAGTATATTTGCCAGGAGAGGCTTGTCAGGGAATTTATTTGAATTATAAAAATATCGTTGATTCAGTTCATCCAAAAATTCCATTTGGTGTTGGGCAGATTAATAAGGCATTTCGTAATGAGATCTCCCCACGTAATTTCTTATTTCGTACAAGGGAATTTGAACAAGCTGATACACAATTTTTTGTTGAGCCAGGTAACAACAAAGAAGCATTTGACGATATTAAATCAAAAAGGTGGAAATGGTATCTTGAGCTTGGTATCAATCCAGAAAACTTACGCTGGTCACAACATGATAACCTTGTTTTCTATGCAGCCGATGCTTGGGATATTGAATATAATTTCCCTAGTTATGGTTTTGACGAGATAGAGGGTATTCATGATCGAACTGATTATGATTTAACCCAACATTCAAAATTCTCGGGAATTGATTTATCATTTAATGATAATGGTAATAAGTTTATACCGTACATTGTAGAAACCTCTATGGGACTAGGGCGTGTGTTTTTAGCAGTACTTGCAGAAGCCTACCAAAAAGAAGAAGTAGGTGAGGGCGACGTACGAACAGTACTAAAATTAAAGCCTAAATTAGCTCCAAACAAGGTTGCTATTCTACCCTTAACAAAAAAAGACGGACTTCCTGATATTGCACAGGAAATTTATAGGTTATTATCTGAAGATTATAATGTTAGTTATGCAGAGTCTGGATCAATTGGAAAGCGCTACCGTAAGGCAGATGAAATTGGTACACCATTTTGTTTAACTATTGACTATGACACTAAGGATGACAATACGGTGACTATCCGTTATCGAGATTCAATGGAGCAAGAACGAATACCTATTAATGAATTATCTGAATATTTTAGAAATAAATTATCATAAAACAAAAAACACCTATGGTGTTTTTTGTTTTTTGAGTACAATAAAACTATGAATGCACGACAGGTACATTTTTTAAAACATATTGTAATACTCTCTTTGTTTGCTGTGGGTCTTGGTTTGATTCGTTTTTTACTGATAGGACATACATCTTATATTTGGCTTAACTGGAATCTCTTTTTGGCATTGATTCCAATCCTTTTTGCTTGGCTTGCTGTAACTCTGAAAAAGAAATGGATAATAGGGTTTATGGTTTTTGCTTGGTTAGGTTTCTTACCAAATGCACCTTATATTATTACGGATTTTATACACCTTGCCGATGTAGGTCCAAAATCACTATTATGGTTTGATGCCATAATGATATTTGTATACAGCCTTGCTGGGCTCTTCTCTTGGCTACTTAGTTTTAATATTTTAGAGAATCATTTACGTTGGAAGCCTTGGGTTGTTTGGTTTGTAGGTTTGCTTTCAGGATTTGGTATTTATTTAGGGCGCTATATTCGTTTTAACACTTGGGATATTTTCTCCACACCTCTATCATTACTTGAAAAAATTGGAGATATTATTATTTCACCAATTGAGTATGATCCCGTAATCGCAATGACACTTATTTTTATGTGCTTACTCGCAGGAACATACACTTACACAAAACCACTTATTTATGATGAAAAAAATAAAAACTAAAAAACTAAAAAATGGAATTACAATTGTAAGCGTTCCTACTGATAGTCCATCAGTTACTGTTATGGCGCTTGTGAATACTGGTTCATATTTTGAAGAAAAATCCGTAAATGGGATTTCTCACTTTTTGGAGCATATGTGTTTCAAAGGTACTCATAAAAAATCAGGAAAGGAAATCATGAGGTATCTTGACGGTTTAGGTGCAGAAACAAATGCCTTTACGTCAAATGAATACACTGGTTATTACGTAAAATCAATTACAAAACATTGGAAAAGAACATTAGCAGTAGTTTCTGATATTTTTCTTAATTCGACGTTTCCAGAGGAAGAAATGCAAAAAGAAAAAGGGGTAATTATTGGGGAAATCAGTATGTACGAAGACATGCCAATGCGACATGTTCATGATCTTTTTAGTAATTTAATGTATGGAGATCAACCAGCTGGAAGAACTATTTTAGGTACACGTAAAAATATTACAAACATGGAGCGTAAAAAAATTGTAACGTATCATTCAGAACATTACGTTGCAGAGGCAACAACTATTATAGTCGCAGGTAAGGTAGAGCATGCTGATGTTGTTGACCATGTTACTAAAAATTTCAAATCAATTCTATCGACTGAAAAATCTCCAAAGAAAAAAGTAGTAAACGTTCAGTCAAGTTTGCGTATGAGTATTCACCACAAAAAGACCGATCAAACCCATATTGTTCTTGGTCATCGTTCGTATGGTTTTCATCATAAGGATGCTATTATCTTGAAAGTTATAGCATCAACTCTCGGGGGAGGAATGAGTTCTCGACTATTTGAAAAATTACGTGAGGACATGGGGGTAGGATATTATGTACACGCAGGTAATGTAGCAAATAGTGATACAGGGATTTTGGAGATCTCATGTGGTGTAGATAGTAAACGTGTACCAGAAGTACTCTCAGCTATCTCTCTGGAGCTCCTATGTCTTACAAAAGAACTTGTACCGACAGAAGAACTACAACGTATCCAAGAGTACATTATAGGAAACACACAGATGGCATTAGAGTCTACAGATGAGCGAGCTTATTATTATGGTAAATTGCATTTGTTAGGATTAGAGGTCAGAACGCCCAAGGATATAGCAAAAAAAATAAAGTCAGTCACGGCTCAGGATATAAGAAGGGTCGCACGAAATATCATAAAAAATGATAGATTAAATATCGCTATGATTGGACCTCATACTAATAAGGAAACACAAAAATTCAAAAAAGCATTAAGGCATTAAAAAAGAAAACACTCTTAGCTAAGAGTGTTTTCTTTTTTATATAATGCTACCGCTTTTAAATACTGGGGTTTATACCAATAGATCATAACTGAAGTAATAATATTAATAACTAAAATAGTAACAATTACCGTAATAATAAAAATACTATTGGTTTGTATTAGCCCTGTCGCTGTTGCAATACCGAGAACCACAAAGGCGATAATATCATAAGGCAACATACCAAGACCTAAAAGTATTGATTCATGTTCTGGAAGCCCTGAGGTTTTCTTTCCTGCAAAATAGGCTGCCCAGAATTGAAAGAATGCTATTACAACACCCGCAATCAAACCATAAAAAATAACGTATCCAGCTTGAGACCAATCCGCGACCAATTGCGCTCCAAGGTGAATAAAGAAGATTGGTCCAATCCATTCTTGTACAAAATAAAAGAAGACACCAAGGTTCTTGTGGGTGATGGGGGTTTCTTCGTGAGTAACGTCACTGATCTCTATTTCATGATACATCTCAACGTGAAGGATAAGACCTGTTAGATAGGCTGTGATTGCAGGATGTAATCCCATATGATGAGCCAACCATGCTAATCCAAAAATTAACAAAAGTGTCATTGGTATACCGATACGTAGATTTGCCATCCCTTTTGATATTTCATAAAAACCAGGAGCTTGACGTATTTTAACAATAAAGTAAGTTAAACGCGCCATGATTCCATCACGTTGTAGTACGTTTGGAATGTTCATTCTCATATGCATTCGGGCATCAGGAAGAATAAGTAACCCTAATAAGCCAAAGATCCCAAAGGCAGCAAAGATAAGTCCAATTTGCTTAAAGAGATCAAACCAAATGACACTAAAAGAAACATCACCACCTCCATTCATAACTAACAATGCATAGGCTGGAAGAATCCCAACAGCCAAGAGTACACTTAAAAAGTTATCAGCAACTGATGACGAGGTTGCTGCTTTAGCCGCAGGCGTCTTATCTAAGCCAATACTTCGTAATACGCCAATCGTATAGGGAATAGCCGTCGAAGTGAAAATAAATCCAGCAACAATTGCTTCTGTCATACTGAATTTTAATAAAGTAAAAATTAGAAATGCCCCAAGAAATGGTGCTGCAGCCCCGAGTAATGCCACCCATTTATTCTTCCAAATATCAGCAACAAAAGTCAAAAGATCCTCGCGCCAACCAGCATAAAACATAATAAAAATAACACCGAGCATTGACCAGTTTTCTAATTGAATAGGGTCAATATGAAAAACGTACTGTGTCCCTATTAGCCCAAGGATAATATACCAGAGAATATCTACGGTTCCGGTGATTTTTGCTATTATTTTTGAGAGAAAAATAATAGAAACAAGCATTGTCAATAATTCAATAAATTCCATAGGATCATTGTAGCATGCCTGTTTTAAATATAGGTCTATGATATTATTGATTTATATGAAAGACATACGTATTCACTTTGATAAACATAATCTTTTTGAGGTAGCATTGATTGGACTCCTTTTTTATGCTCTATGGACAATTGGAACATTTTTGTTAGTTCTAGGGGCAGCATTAATTGTTTCTACCTTTATTGAAGATTTTGTTGTTCGTGGTGAAAAATTTAATATTCCTCGTTTAGCTTCTGTTATTATGTTTTATCTTATTGCGATAATAGTAATTGGAGCAGTTCTGATTTTTATTGTTCCTATTCTAGGA
Source organism: Crocinitomicaceae bacterium (assembly GCA_047637555.1). Lineage (GTDB taxonomy): Bacteria > Patescibacteriota > Minisyncoccia > Phycocordibacterales > UBA1006 > UBA1006. The sequence continues at coordinate 3,912 of JBLIKX010000016.1, read as the reverse complement.
CGTGAGATTCTATCTTTAGCACAAGTATACCCAGAAATTCAGACTTTTATTGAAAATAACTCATTATTTTCTCAACTTAGTGCTGAACCAAAAGTGAGCGGGATATTAGATGTACTCAAAGATCCGGGAACCCGAGATGAATTTATGACTCAAATCCTAGGTTTTTTTGGGGGGATATTTAATATGTTAATTATTTTTGTAGTTTCGTTCTACCTGAGTATTAACCATAACGGTATTGATAATATGTTACGTATTTTTACTCCACTACGCTATGAAGATATGGTAGTGAATATGTGGCACCGAGTTCAATTAAAAGTAGGTTCTTGGTTTAGAGGCCAGCTCATTATTGCTGGAATTTTAACTGTTATTACCTACGCGGGACTTGCTTTGGGGGGAATACCTTATGCATTCCTTTTGGCCCTTTTGGCAGGTGTATTTGGACTAGTACCTTATGGTATTTTCCTTGCCTTGATTCCAGCTGTGATAATTGGATTTGGTCATGGTGGAATTTTGACAGCAGCGTTTATTGCCGCAGGATATTTTGGATTGCAACAAGTTCTTGACCTTGGATTACAACCACTTATTGTAAAAAAACTTACTGGCGTACCGTCGTTGGTCGTTGTTCTATCGGTTGTGATTGGTGCAAAATTATTTGGACTATACGGATTACTTCTTGCGATGCCTATTGCACTCTTTGCTATGGAATTAATAGCTGAATCAGAAAAACATAAATCAAGTCAGCGAGCTCCACTTGTTAATCACCAAGAAGCAGCTGATGACGTGACTATTGTTATCAATAACACGATTAATCATCCAAAGAATTAAATATGAAAGTAAAACAATATATTACAACAACGCTTCCATACGTTAACGCACAGCCACATGTTGGATTTGCTATGGAGATTATCAGAGCAGACGCCATCACTCGATTTAAGAAACTCCAAGGGTACGAGGTATTTTTTAATACAGGAACTGATGAACATGGAACAAAAGTTCTTCAAAAGGCACAAGAAGCAGGAATTGATCCACAAGTATATGTTGATCCATTTGCTGAATCATTTAAAGGTCTTGCTAAATTGTTGAATATTTCAGAAGACATTCATTTTATTAGAACGACTGACAAAAACCACATTGCTGCAGCACAGGAATTCTGGAAACGTTGTGACGAAAATGGGTTTATCTATAAAAAGAATTATCAAACAAAATATTGTGTTGGCTGTGAACTTGAAAAAACAGATTCGGAACTTATTGAAGGAAAGTGTGATATTCATACAAACCAAGAACTAGAATTAATTGATGAAGAAAATTATTTCTTTAAATTTTCTTCATGCGAAAATTTTCTAAAAGAATTCTATACAGCAAATCCTCACTTTGTTATTCCAGATTTTCGTTTTAATGAAATTAAAAAATTCGTAGAAGGTGGATTGCAAGATTTCTCAATTTCACGTTTAAAATCAAAGATGTCATGGGGAATTCCTGTTCCAGGGGACGAGCAGCATGTGATGTATGTATGGTTTGACGCCTTGGTTAATTATATTTCAACCTTGGGCTGGCCAACTGATCTTGATAATTTTGAAACGTTTTGGTCCGAGGGATTACCCATTCAATATGCTGGTAAGGATAATCTGCGTCAACAATCAGCTATGTGGCAAGGGATGTTGTATGCGGCAGGACTTCCTAATACTCAACAGATTGTGATTAATGGGTTTATTAATTCAGGAGGGACAAAGATGTCTAAATCTCTCGGTAATGTTATTAATCCTTATGATGTTGTAGAAAAATATGGTGCAGAAGCACTGCGGTACTATTTATTGCGTCATATGAATTCATTCGAGGATTCAGATATGACTATGGAGAAATTTCATGAAGCTTATACAGCGAATCTGGTAAATGGAGTAGGGAATCTAACACAACGCCTTATGAAGATGATCATTAGTTACAGTGTAGATGTATCTGATATTAATTTTGAACATGAACCAGTGCTATCTTTCCATAAGAAACATTTTGATGAATTTGATCTTAATATCGTTATGAATGAGATTTGGAGACTGGTAGGTGACATGGATCAATTCATTGCTGAACACGAACCCTTTAAGAAAATTAAAGTAGACGAAAAAGGGGCACATAAAGACCTTCATTATCTAGCAGGAGAATTATCACGTCTGGCTATAAGTTTATATCCAGTTATGCCAGAGACCGCAGTAAAAATTCAAGAATGCTTAGAAGAAGTAAAGCTCCCAGAGAAACCATTGTTTCCACGTTTAGAGAGGTAAAAAAATAACTCTTACTTCCATTTTTAAATATCTCTTAATAAAAAATAACCTTAGTGGTTATTTTTTATTGCGTACTTTTGTAGTTTCAATATGTATCATTTTTTCAAGCCTACGTTTATCTTCGATAAATTGTGCCTTGTTCTCATTAAAGAGGGTAACGCGGAAAACATGTGTTCCTCCATTTTTTGCGAAACGTGCTTTGCCACCTTTCTTGAGGTTTTGTACTGTTTCGAAAAAACTAGGAAGTGTCTTTGCTTTTTTAATACCAACTATTTTCGTGATAACACCTTCATCACGAGCAAAGAATTTAATAACCGAAGTGTATCCTTTCTTTTTTCGTGGAAGAGTAATAGGTCGTCCTAGGTGTATTTTAATGTCCTGAATATCAAGATTAATACCAAAAGACTTACGGTACATCATTGAACGAAATCCTCCCATACGAGCTCCAATTTCTACAATTTTCCATTCACCTTCTTTTCGTATGAGTTCAATATGAGCTATCGAATTTCGTAATCCAATTGCGTTAAGCCCCTTTATAGCGACACTCTTGGCCCCCTGAGCTGACTCCTTTGATATTGTTGCTGGGGTTGTTTGTTCATAGCTAAAAAAATCATCAAAACCTTTTTGACCGCTGGTTGTATATTTAATAAATGGGCAAAATACCACATTACCAATATCATCAACAAAGGCTTCAGTAGAATATAAATCTCCATCAATAATTTCTTCTACCAAAATAGTAGGCACCCCTCGTCCCTCCATTTCCTTGTAAGATTTCTTCATGTACTTTTGCATACGATGAAGAATCTCTTTTAGTTCAGCCGGATAGTGGGCCGCTTGTACTAATACGGCTTGAGCTAAACCAGAAGGCTTAACAATGACAGGAAATTCAAGTCTTTTTGAGATTCGAGCTATTTCTTTATCAGAAATTTCAGTGAGAATTTCAAATTTTGGAGTGATAGTTTTATCATATTTCCAAAATGCTTTGCGCATTGCTGTTTTTTCAGTTGCCTTAATTAACGCATCCACCGTTGGCACCAGAAGGTCCTTACGTAAATGTGGAACTATTTTTTGGTACGCTGGAATGTTTCGTTCACCACGGTTTACCACAGCTATGATTTGTTTTCCAAGGGTCTCAAATACTTCTTTTATTTCCAAGGGGTTATCAAAGTCTATTCTTATATTTTTGAAATATTCATTTTCAATGAGAACTTCAGTTTTATATTTCTTCTCAGTGAGAGATATGATTTGCCACGGCAGTTCCTTTTTTTTGATGTGTGATTCTAAGGTTTCTTGCCATAACTTTGTTGACCCAACATATACTATATATTTTTTCTTTGATGTTTTAGACATAATTAATAGATATTAAATACTCAGATATTGTACATAAATAAGATGTTTTTGCTATACTTTATCGCATGAAATATCAGTTATATTATGAAGCGTGTCGATACCTTTAATCACTTGGAAAATTAGACTCACCTTTAGAATACATGAAAGATAGAAGATCAGAGGATTTAGGTAAATATCTCTTGCGAATGCAAGATCTTTTGGATCGTCTGCACAACCCAGAGATGGGTTTGAAATATATTCATGTTACTGGTACATCGGGAAAAGGTACCATGACGTCAATGATTCATGA
>JBLIKX010000015.1:0-18692 GCA_047637555.1 Crocinitomicaceae bacterium | reverse complement strand
TACTTACCAAGTAAAAAAATACAAATAGCATTAATTTCTATTATGGTTTTATGTTTAGGATATGGGGTTTATCATTATGTATCACGTAATTCTAGTATTGCTGAAGAATCAAATCTTATTGATGTTGCTTTTGTAGATGGTCGAGAATTAAATAAGGAATATTATAAGGATACAGACGGTGATGGTGCTTATGATTGGGAAGAGAATTTATGGTTTGAATTAGATCCTAATAATCCGGATTCAGATGGTGATGGAGTCTTAGATGGAAAATATCTACAAAACAAACGGTCTATTGCAGAACGTGAAAGACGCGGGACAGACTTACCCGAATCAAACCTGACACCAACCGAGAAGTTAGCACGTAGCACCATTACCGCTCTGTTGGCAATTACTCAAACGGGAGCTACTTTGGAGGATGATACACAGGTAAAATTTCAAAGTAATGTGGTGAATTATATTTCTGACCTCACGCTTGGTGATATCTTATATACCAGGGAACAATTATTACTTGTCGCAGATACAAAAGAAAACACCTATGCTTATCGTGAGCGCATGAAGGCTTTGTTTAAAAAATACCCAATAGCAGCAAGTGATTTGGAGATACTTATTAATTCTGTAGAAAATCCTAAAGAAAACTTGTCTAATATAAATATTAAAGCTGAAAAGTACAATAATTATCTATCTGAATTAAGAGATACCGAGGTACCTTATGTTATTGCAGGAAGACATACTGAATTGATTAATAATGTGAGTCAAATTAATGCAGCATTTAAAAATCTCAGTCAGGAGGAAGTTGACGAGCTTGTTTCTTTATCATTCGTAGTACAGCTAGAAAAAATATTGAATCAAATAACCGATGCTGTTTTAAATATAAATTTATTTTTTGATATCATAGAAGACAAAAAACTATTTCCTTTTGAAGAGTAATAGTAAAATGTGATCTGTATGGTATAGTAAATTCATCGAATGAAGAGAAAGTGAGTAATCATTTTCTCTTTCTCTTAGAAAAGTAAGATACCACATAGGGATTTGTACTTTCTAAATAATTCGAGAATTTACAAAAATTAATAACAATAATAAATATGTTTGATTTAAAAGTACTTCAATCGACTCTAGAACAGATTGAAACAGAAAAAAATATTCCACGAGAAAAAATTCTTGAAGCGATTGAATTCTCACTCGCTGCAGCCTATAAAAAAGATTACGGAGCAAAAGGTCAGGTTATCCGATCACATTTTAATCCTGAAACAGGAGACCTTGAGTTCTTTCAGGTGAAGAGCGTTGTAGATGATACTCTTGTGAAGCCAGCCTTAAGCGAAGAGCAACTAGCTGATCCAAATTACACCGAGGAACCAGGTGAATTAGACGCAGAGGGAAACCCAGTTGATATACGTGTTAGATTTAATGTTGAACACCACATGTATTTACCTGATGCTAAACGTATGCGAGCAGAGGTAAAGTTAGAAGATGAAATTGTTTTCCCTCTTGATAATCCGCTTGATGATAACGAGGAATTTGGTCGTGTTGCGGCAATGACAGCGAAACAAGTTATCATGCAAAAACTACGCGAAGCCGAAAAAGACATCAAACTTGCACGATACGAAAAAATGTTAGGAACTGTTATTACAGGAACTATTCAAAAAGTTGTTGGAGGTAAGGTCTTTGTAGAACTTGCACCACGAACAATCGGAGTTATTGATCGACCTGATCAGCCAAAGGGTGAATGGTACAAACCAGGAGATCGAATAAAGGTTTATCTGGAAAAAGTAGAGCCAGGAACGCGAGGTGTACGCATTACTTTATCACGGACGAGTCCCGAGATTATAAGAGAGCTCTTTAAAACTGAATCTCCAGAAGTCGCAACTGGTATTGTTGAAATAAAGGCGATTGCCAGAGAGCCAGGAGCCCGAACAAAAATGGCTGTACACAGCAACGATCCAGACGTTGATCCAATCGGAGCCTGCGTTGGACAACGAGGTTCTCGTATTAATGCAGTAACTTCTGATCTTGGTGAAGAAAAGATTGATATTATTGTTTGGTCAGATGATCCATTACTTTATGTGGCTAATGCTTTAGCTCCAGCCCAAGTCATTGATATTGAAGGAGGTATTGATTCGCGAGAAGCAAAAGTAGTAGTAGCAGAAGACCAACTTTCTTTGGCAATCGGTAAGGAAGGTCAAAACGCTCGACTTGCCGCAAAACTTACAGGTTGGAAAATCGATATTTCAGGAACAAATGATGATCCAGACCTAATAAAAGAGACTACCAAAGAAGAAGTAGAAACGGATGATTTCGTGTCTCTTGATAATCTTAAAGGGGCTATTGAAAAGGCTCAATCAGAAGTTGTAGTAGAAGAAAAACAAGATTAATTTTTTAGAAATAACGGTAAAACAAAAAACTATAGTATCTATAGTTTTTTGTTTTACCTACTTGTGGATATCTTATAGCTTCCGTGGGTTTTTAAATAATGATATACTTATTGAAGCTATTATATAAGCTAATTAATTTTATATTTTATTTATGAATGACCCATTACGCGACAATCGTATTTTTCCAGAAGAAATGCATGAAAAACCAGTAGTCAATAAAAAACATTCTCATTTTTCATGGGTATGGATTTCAGTAGTTTCTATTATTATAATTCTTATTGCAATAGGATATTTTTATATTAATAAAAATACAAAAATAAGAGAGACTCAAAATGAATACGAAAAACAGGTCGAAACCATAAATGCAGTTCAACGATCACATTTCGAAATATCTTCAGGTGAACGAGATCAAAAAATTGACCTATTATTAGGTAACTAATTAAAAATATATGTCTATAACTATAAAACAAATATACAGCTTCACCCTCTCGGCCTCATTGGTATTTGGGGCATTCATGTTTATGACGGATGCGATCCCTGATGTTCATGCACAAACATGTTCTGACGGAGACACCTTGGGAAACCTTAGAGGTCATGCTCAAACAGATAATTTTGGAAAAATCTATATGAGTACCGAATCATGGAACGATGACGCCGCAGCAATGGGTCATTCGACAACCACTTTTGAATTTTCAGTAAGCTATAACCGAACTCTAAATACTTGGGATGGATTCGGATGGAGTCCCTACGCTGGTACTGTTGATTTTGGTGAAATAAATTCTGATAATATTACGGCTCGTACGGCTGAGTTTACTGATGTTATGGGTGACACAGCATGGGGTAATTTGAATCCAGTAATTGATCTCTCAGAGGTCAGCTATGAAAGTGATCCTGGTGGATTTGAAGGTCGTGGATCTCATCAAGGGTATACTATGATTAATGACCTTGAAATTGACCAACCCGTAGGTGCAAATACGGTTGATTTCAGTAGTGTACGACTTATTAAGCCACCTTGTAATGAAGCTGTTGACTTATTCCTCAGTGGCACATCTGGACAAAGATCATCATATATCTACCAAGACACCTGTCCTATTCTAAAACCAAACATTACGTGGAATACAAGAGATATTGAATCTGGTAGTTGTGTCACAGGCGTAGGATTATGGTCAGGAGGATCTGGTGTTAAAAAAAATGATGTTGATTCACAAGGAGAACTTGCGTCAGATAAAATTACGAATGAAAACTCACCAGTAACATTCAAGTTAATTTGTACAGGTGCTGGATCGGACTCACGAGTTACAGGTACAGCTATTGCCCAATGTGGAACAACAGAAGGACCAATTAATCCAACACCTAACGGACTCGTTATTCCTGTATTTACAGAAGTATAATATTAATTATGAAAAAATTTCTAACTCAAAAAATAAATTTTGTACATGCGATTATCGTTATGCTTACTCTTACGGTAGGTATAGGTATGGTAAGTGCTGGTTACGCACTTCCTGGTCAGACAAGTGACCTCGATGCATTCATCCACGTAGGAGGAGGTGATCAATATATAGAATCTCTCCGCCTAGGAAACTGTTCTCAGGGTGCTCCATCGAGTAATCCTTGTAACCCACTACCGGTCACCTTTGATTTGCGAGGAGATGCAGGTGCAGCGTCATCATTTGACACAGTAAATGAGTCTAGGTTTAATGTCCTATTCAGTACGAACGTATTGAAAGAGACTTTTATTTCAAACAATGCTCAATTAGCCTATGACTTTTTTAGGGCATCTCATAATGGAATTCAAACACCCGTTCAATCAGTAAATGTTTATGGTGATGTTCAGGCAACAAGTTTATCAAGCACTGGTTCAGAGAATAATCAAGATCTATGTTTTAATACAACGGGTCGCCTTGTTCTTTGCCCACCACCACCAATAGAGAATGCTGCTTGTGGTTCTGCAAATGGAACACCTACATCGACAGCTCCGACAACTAATCACTGTAATCCTGGAAGCTTATCAGGTATGACAGAGACATCAAACTCATTCGACTGGACCTGTTTAGGTTCAAACGGAGGGAGTAATGCATCATGTAGTGCACCTAAAACACTCAATGGAAGTTGTGGTTCCTCTGACGGAGAAACATTTAGTTCATCTCCTTCGGCAGGATTATGTCAATCAGGAAGTGCATCTACCGTGAATGATAATGAATCGAGTACTCCTCGCTATACATGGACATGTTATGGAACTAATGGCGGCTCAGCCGACTACTGTAGTGCAAACTATCAGTCGCCATCTGTTAACGGTCAATGTAAATCTTATGATTCTTATTACAGCTCTGGATCATATGCTTCTTCTCAGCCGGCAACAAACTCATCAAACGGATGTAATGCGGGAAATTACGCTGATAAAACCGATTCATCAACAGAGTGGAAATGGTCATGTAATGGAACAGATGGGGGAACACAAGACCAATGTACTGCCGGACGACCTCCTGCTGTTAACGGTCAATGTAGACCTTATAACTCTGGACCATATGCTTCTCAGCCAACAAACTCATCATACGGATGTAATGCGGGAAATTACGCTGATAAAACCGATTCATCAACAGAGTGGAAATGGTCATGTAATGGAACAGATGGGGGAACACAAGATCAATGTACTGCCGAACGATCTCCTGCTGTTAACGGTCAATGTAAATCTTATGATTCTTATTACAGCTCTGGATCATATGCTTCTTCTTCTCAGCCGGCAACAAACTCATCATCCGGATGTAATGAGGGAAATTACGCTGATAAAACCGATTCATCAACAGAGTGGAAATGGTCATGTAATGGAACAGATGGGGGAACACAAGACCAATGTACTGCCGAACGACCATCAGAGTGTGGACCTAATAATGATACAATCTGCCAAGAATAAATCACTATGAAAAAAATATTTAAAAAAATAAATACAAAAACTATGCGATCAATTATTACTGGTTTATTGTTGGCTGGAATCTTTACTGCTGGTTCAGCACTAGTTCAGGCGAAAGGTACGGGTTATTATTCATCAGCAAGGGTAGCACCTTTTATTCCTAATGCCACGAGTTTGGTATCAAAAATTGGATCATTGTCGGTAGGATCTACTTCAATTCCAGTTTGGTTTAGTGAAGTTGGATTTTGTAATACAGCAGATTATACTTCTTTTGCAGATCAGACCTGTTTGCAGGTAATAGGCCAGGCAGTTTTCTCTAATGTACTGGTCCAACAAATCACTTCAACAGGGTTCTTTGTTTCAGGAGATCCAGCGATAGAGAGTCCTTCCGAAGGAATAGAGGCGCAGGCAAACTTTATTGTCAAAAATCAAGGGACACAATCAGGTATTCTTGTAGGAGGTTTGAAATATTCTACAAGTGGAGGATTCACTCCTCGTGACCTAACCACGCAGCGCGGGGTTTGTGCTGACGCGACAGGTAAGCTCGTTATTTGTACTGGATCAGGAACGGTAGTCGTTAATGGTTCATGTGGATCTGCAAACGGTGGATCAACACCTAATGCACCAACGACCGGATTATGTAATACAGGTACACCTTCAAATGTTACTGATAATACAAGTTCTTCGGAAACACCACCACCAGACTATACGTGGAATTGTATTGGTTCAGGAGGAGGATCAACGTCATCATGTTCTTCATCTCAATCAACAACCTATAATTGGGAAATAGGAAATTGGGGCGCATGTACAGATGGATCAAATGGTTCGTGTTCAGGTTCTTGGCAAACAACTTCAACTTATGGATGTACAGGAGGTGTAGGCCCTCAAGGTTACGTGAGTGACCCAGATAATAAAGGACAAGGTCAGACAATATATTGTAATGTAGATCCATCATGGGACGAACCAGCATATTGCGGAGGATTATACTATTACGAAGCTTGTAAGAAGCAGATGGACGAAGGTCAATGTGCTTGGTCAGGGCCAAGATGTGCTATTGATTTCACTACTGAATCACAATGTAATGCTAATAATAACCAAAATGGCTCATGTTTATGGAGAAATGCAACAACTACTACTAATCAATGCTCTGGACCAACATCACCATCCTCATGTATTGCTCAAAATGGAGCCTGCTCATGGAATGATGAAACACAAGGCAGTCAAAAACGTTCAGTCCTCTGTAAAGATAATAACGGAGATCCTGCAGACGCTAACTTGTGTCCAGATCCAGATCCACTAAAAATTCAAAGCTGTACTGCTCCAGGAGGAGGTGGAAGTCCTAATTACGTAGGTTGTGATCAACCCTGCGAAGGAACAACAGGTAACACCTGTGATGCTAGTACATCAAATGGGCCAGCAGATCATATTCTGGAATGTAGAGCATCTGGAAACCCTTATGTTTGCGCATGGAGAAACAATTCAGGGGAAACACCTTTGTGGGCAAATTGTTAGAAAATAAAACACCTTTAGGTGTTTTATTTTTTAATGAATAAGGTGCACAGATTTTTTATAGCATGGTATACTAAGTGCACTTATGAAAAACATTAACTGGAAAAATATTGTTCGCGCAGCAGCAGGAATGCTATTGTTAGCTGTATTTATTACCTATCAAAATAACGTAGATGCTAAAGATGAACCCTGTAATTTGTCAAATGCCTATTTGCATTCTGGGGGTAATAGTAGCGGTTGCGCGCCGGGTGTACTTGATCTTAGTCAATTAGAACTAGCGCCAAAGGCACTTCAAACTCTAGGTAATCTTACACCTATAGATATTTTGCCTGGATTTACTGGTTTAGGTTATCCCTCAATTTTTAGACAGGCCGGGACATCAATTTTTGATGATGTTATTGCATTTGATAACGCTGCATTTGGACCAATGTTTGTGAATTATGGTTCATTTCAAACATTTTCTCTTGGTGATTCTCAGTTACAGGTAAACGGTGCCATTCAAATCCAAGGAAAAACTCATAATGATCCCTCTGGTTATATCAAGGCTTGTGTTAATGATTTTGGAGTCTTAGATCACTGTCTTACTCCTGATGATACCCCCTCAGATGATACCCCCTCAGAGACCTATAATTGGGAAATAGGAAATTGGGGTTCATGTACAGGTGAATCAAATGGTTCTTGTTCTGGAACCTTTAATACAAATGAACCAGGTTCATGTAGTGGAACATATCAGGATATAACTAGAATTAATTGGAATGGAGAAGATTATAACTGGAATTTATCAGCAAGTTATTACTCTACTAACCTTCCAGACGGTCGCTCTGTTGATATTGGTGCAACAGTTCAGGGATTAGCCTATACCTCAGCTGGTTCTTGCTATCGACTCTATGTTGGAGGAGATAATACATGGAAATACGACGAATATTACTCTTCTGACGGCCGACAATTTGGTGATGAATGTTTTTGGGATAATAGTCCTATGAATAGGAATAATTCATTAACCAATTCATCGAATCCTAATGGTTCGGTATATAAATCTACCGATCAATCATGTACTGATGTTCAAGCACAAGGTGGTGGTGTAGATCAAGAACTTTGTGAAAGTCAGCAATATGACGGTTGTACTTGGGATTCAGGAACAACAACAAATTCCTGCGCGGGACCAACAACATCATCATCATGTACTAATCAAAATGGAGCTTGCTCATGGAGCGATGGAACACAAGGTACTCAAACACGTTCAGTAGTATGTAAAGACAGTAGCGGAGAACTTGCAGGCGACAGTTTATGTCCAAATCCAGATCCAGAGAAAAATCAAAGCTGTACTCAATAGTAAGAAAAAACTCTAATAATATCAAAAAAAAACCTCTTGAGGTTTTTTTTGATGCCTATCTATACACAGACTGAGCCCCGCCAGGTATAGTATATTGACATAATTCACATATAAGTGTTATTATTAAGACAGAAATTGATTACATGGTGTAATCAATAATACATTTTAAATTTAAAAACGATGAAAAAAATACTATTATTAGTATGTGCTTTTATTTCATTTGAAATGATGACAGCACAAATAACATTTACTGAAAATACTACATCTGGGCTTACAGGAAAATTCCAAGGCTCTATTGATTCTGACGGAAGTATGATAATTACCACCGGTTTTGTATTATACAGTACAGACACCGTAACTTTTGCAACTGACGTATACAAAATGATTGCCGGTATGGCCTCATTACAAGAAGATACTGATCTTATTAATATACATAGTGGTTTTGGCCTTGTTGGTGAATTGGGAGGTAGCAATGCCAAAGATTTTGCAGTAGTTGGAGCAACGTCAAAAACAGGTGATCGTAACCCCCAAGGAAGAATTTACCTAAGTAATAGTTCTGGTGGTCATGATATGCAGGTTATTATGGGTGTGTCTGATGCCTCTGGTTTCTTCGCTGATTTAGATAATGATGGAGATGATGATCTTGTCTATCAAGGGAAATTGGCCTCAGGTAAAGGAGTTATATACGTTTATCGTAACGAAAACGGAACTTTTATTTTAGACTGGTCAGCAACCGATTCAGGAAGAAGTTTCGGTGCATTAGGCTATGGTGATATCGATAGCGACGGGAAAATTGATTTTATCTCTTCTGGAATAACAAATTATTCATCTTTGAAAACAGATGCCTATATTAACACCAGTAGTGGAGGAACTCTGAGTTTTACACTAACGACATCAAACCCTTTTCCAGGGGTTGCGGGTTCTTCACATGGATTAGTTGACTTAAACGGCGATACGCATTTCGATACCATTATATTTGGCTCGAAAGGGGGAAGCAACTATGCTGGAGAAGTATGTATAGGAAATGGTTTAAATGTTTTTACCTCCGTGGGTAATCTACCTGGTAAAACTGTAGCTGCTTCTGCATACGATGATGTTGATGAGGATGGTGATATGGATGTCTATGTATTAGGGCAATTAAGGGGTGGGTATAGATCATTTGAATTATATTTAAATGATGGAAATGCCAACTTTACCCTCTATGAATTTTCTTTTCCAGGCAATTTAGCTGATGGAATGATTCATGTTATGGATGTTGATGGTGATGGGAAACCGGATGTCATATATATGGGATCAAAAGGTAATCCACCTTTTGCACATGGTGAAGTTTATGTATTTCACAATACTACAGATCAAAGATTAAGCATTAATGATTTAGATAGGTTAGGAGATATTACAATATATCCAAACCCTGCATCTGAATTTATTAATATTAATAATAGCTCTAGTACCCAAATCACAAACATAGAGATTTATTCTCTTGCTGGTGTAAAGGTATATTCACTAGAGACTGACCTGAGAAATGCAATACAAGAAGTAAATATTCAAGGACTAGCTCCGGGGATATACTTGTTGAATATACGTAACAAGGAATCAGCAAAAACTTATAGATTCATCAAACAATAATAACTCACAAGTTAGTAATAATAATCCCTTAAACATTTGTTTAAGGGATTTTTTTATAAGTAAAAATGATGAAGGTCGGACCTTCATCATTTCTTATTCTAGGTATTAATCTAATACATCCATTAAAATATCTGCATTGATAAATTTATCTTTTTGATAGATTGCAGATTTACCAAGTTGTTTAATATAATTATCCCTACCATTAAAATAATTTAAAAAATAATCAGTTTCAACGACAGATTGAAAAGAGCTTTTCTCAGGAAGAATATATGCCCTTAAACTACTCCATTTGTATCTTAATAATTCATCTATGATGAAGGTCCGACCTTCATCATGAGGGTTTAAATGTATATAATTTAAAATGTAATTAAAGTGAGCATCTGTATTAATATGTTTAATTTTATATTTACCTTGGAATAAGGATCCACTACGGTCGTATTTTTTATTAAAATACATAGTGTATCCTGTACCTATTTTTTGCATAAATCGAGAAATGCCATTTTCAACTATTTCTTCTAATAAAAAATGGTAATGATTATTCATCAGGCAAAATCCGTGAATTTTTACAATGGGTTCACGGTGGATTTTCATATAATCCTTATTTCTTGAAAGATTGGGATGTGAGTGCTTGTTATTAAGAGAGTATAAATGGTTTACGAACATTGCCCGATCTTCATCATCCATAAATACATCACGTTTTTCTACACCTCTATTATAGACATGGTAAAAATTGTTTAGTTCAAATGATTGATTTCTCATATATATAGATTATATCTTATAAAAGAACTATGATGAAGGTCCGACCTTCATCATAAGCGATATGGTAATATAATTACATGATAAAAAAACCAAAAAAATTGATTGTTGCAAACTGGAAAATGAATATAACATCACAAAAAGACGCCGAAGGTTTGTTCCTCTCTATTAGAAATGTTGTTTCAAAACTAGAATATACACAAATGATTTGTTGTCCTCCTCATATGTATGTGAATCAAGTCGCACAACATGTTGATCACAAGAATTACCGCGTAGGAGGTCAAGACGCCTACCCAGAAGAATCTGGATCTAGAACTGGTGAGACATCTGTGTTAATGATGAAAAACGCTGGTGCAGAATATGTAATTTTAGGACATTCAGAGCGGCGCCATATGGAAACAAAGCTGGATATCTCACGAAAAGTTATTTCCGTTCTTGAACACGAAATGACACCTATTATTTGTATTGGTGAAGAAAATCGAGATAAGAACTGGAAGAAAGATCTACAACAGCAATTAAAAGATGTATTTAATCGTGTTCCTAAAAAGAATGCTGAAAATATTATTGTTGCTTATGAACCAGTTTGGGCAATCAGCGCTGATAAAAAAAATCCTGCTACATCGACTGAATATATGGAGGCTCTTGAGGTTATTAAAAAAGAACTTCAAAAAATATTTAAAACAGCAAAATCTGCAGAAAAAATTCGTTTTCTTTACGGCGGTTCATTAGATGATAAAAACATTGAAGATTTTTTGAAAAATGCTGATGTTGATGGGTTCCTTGTTGGACGTGTTTCACATGACCCTCGAATTCTTATGACTATGTTCCGGCTTATTGAAGATCATGTTCAAAAAGAACTCTTTGGAATAGTAGAATAAAAAACCTTCTTTAGGTTTTTTATTTTAAAATCTTTAGGTATTTGTGATAAAATAATAATATGAACATCACAGAAAAAGTATTAAATAGATCAGTAAAAAATATTGTTGATTTGGCAGGGAAAAAAGTCCTTGTGCGTATTGATGTAAATACTTCTCTGGGTGAGAATGGTCTTGTTGATCCAGGAGAGGATTGGCGAATTATCAAGGCCTACCAAACGATTGAATACCTCATAGAGAAGGACGCCTGCGTTATTTTAATGAGTCACATTGGGCGAGACCCAAAGGAATCATTACGTCCTATTTATAATTTTATGAGTCAGCATCTTCAACTTGGTTTTATACCAAGTTATGATACTGAACTAATAGCACACAGTATTGAAAACATGCAGCATGGCTCAGTCATGTTATTGGAAAACATTCGTTCACAAGAAGGTGAGAAAAATAATGATATTAGTTTCTTGGAACCAGTTATCGATTTGTGTGATCTTTATGTAAACGATGCATTTTCTGTATCTCATCGGGAACATGCTAGTGTGCATGATATTACGAGTAAACTCCCTTCTTATTTTGGCCTTCAATTCTGTGACGAAATACAAAATTTGTCCCGTGCTATAACAAGCGGCAAAGGTGAACATACTGTATTGGTTCTCGGGGGAGCAAAATTTGGTACTAAATTAGATTTGCTTGAGCAGTTATTACCTCATGTTCAATATGCTCTTGTTGGTGGAGCCCTGGCCAATGTATTCCTCAGGGCACGAGGATTGAATATTGGTAAGTCATTTGCCGATGATGTAGATGTAACATCAATGATTGATAACCAAAAAATTGTTTTACCAGTAGATGCTATCGATCAAAATGGAGATGTTGTTTCTGTTGATGAAATTAGTGATGAAGATATGATGTTAGATATCGGACCACTGACCGAAAATCTTTTTGAAACGATTATTGACCATGCTACAACGGTTTTATGGAATGGCCCTATGGGTAAATATGAAGATAAATATGTTTCAGGTTCAATTTCTGTTGCTGATTCTGTTGCTAAATCAAATGCCTTTTCTGTAACGGGTGGGGGAGATACTGCCACTGTTATCTTGGAAGAAGATCTTGCAGAGAGTTTTGATTTTATCTCAACCGGTGGAGGAGCTATGCTTGATTTCCTGGTAGAGGGAACTCTCCCTGCTATCGATGAACTATTAAAAAACAATACCTAAGTATTGTTTTTTAATTTATTCTGTAAGTCCCCATTCTTTGAGGATTTCTTGTTCATGGTGTTCTGAAAGAGCTTTTTTAAATTTAGCTTTTTTACCTGTTACTCGAGATTCACATTCAGGCCATGTTTTGTGTTTCATCAGGACTCCATCAATTAAGGATAGATAGAGATAAGCTTTACCTCCTTTTTTCTTGTCTTCTTTTGCTTGTTCAGTAGCGTTTTCAATCAGGTCTAAATCCAAGATATCTTTGATTGAGTAATCAGATAATGTACCTCTATATAATTGTACATCAATACCTTCTGCAAGTTCGCGTGCAATATCATCCACACGTTCATTTCCTGGAATACCTACATGACCTTTAACATGTTGCCAGGTTATCGTATCAGCACCCTTTTCTTCAACAAGTGAATGCATTGTCTGCCAAATAGACTTATTTTTAATATCTTCACCGGTCTTTGTTTTCCATCCATTTTTTGACCATCCGTACATCCATTTTGTTGCACCATTAATAGCGTATTGTGAATCAGTAAAAATATGTGCTTGGCTAGTACTATTAAGAGCATACGTTAGTGCTGAAATAATTGCTGTAAGTTCCATTTCATTGTTCGTCGTTTTTATTTTTGATCCTCCTAATTCTATAATTTCATCAAGTCTTGGGTACGTAAGGATAGCACCCCAACCTCCAGGACCAGGATTCCCCAATGATGATCCATCTGTAAAAATTAAAAGTGAGTTCTCGAGTTCTTTGTTCATAGTATTTATTATACTATCATATTATTAGAACTAGGGGCGTTTAGGCGATGCAATATATTTTTTTCTATAAAAATAAAGAATTTACTCCTATAGAATTACTGATTGTTATTTGAATTATAGTTATTCGTTTACTCGGTGTTCTTTGGTCATGAGGTATACCTAAATTAGGGGGTATCCGCTTGATTCAAACAGCAGGAGAGGTTTATTATCTTGATAATGAACCGTATCTCTATATTTCAGGAAATAAGGTGAGAATTCACCCTGCTAGTTGGAATCTTGTAGAAACAGAAATGCCTGTAACATTTTCTAAAGACTAATTTAGTATAAATAGATAACCCAATCTCCTAAACTCACAAGATTATTATATCTATAATTATTTATTAAATATATTATGTAAATATTACATTTGAGAATAGTTGCGCTTGGGCATAATCTAGAGGATAAAGAAAACAGTAATCCTGACGATTCTTAAGGTAAATATTGTAGTGCGAATAATAGATAAGGAATATATCCATTACCCGATGTATATGTTGTGACAAGACTAAATAAAAAAACACCAAAGAGTGTTTTTTTATTTATCTTCTTTCATTGCCTTACGAATTTCTTTTTCGAGTTGATTCCTGATTTTTGTTTCAACCTCAAGTTTCTTTCGAGCTGCGTCATATCCGCGACCTAATTTAAATTCATCTGGAAGTTTTGCTCCTTCTGAAGGTAGGTAGGTGTAGGAAGCTCCTGCTTTTTTAACGAGTCCAAATTTTTCTCCTAGAGCCAGTAACTCTCCATTTTGTGAGATACCTTCTCCATAAATAATATCAAACTCAGTTTTAGTAAAAGGTGCGGCAACTTTGTTTTTTGCTACCTTTACTCGCGTTCGTGAACCAACGACTTCTTCTCCTTTTTTAATCTGAGCTATACGCCTGATATCCAATCGTACTGACGAGTAAAATTTCAAGGCCTTTCCTCCTGGAGTTGTTTCTGGTGAACCAAACATTACCCCAATTTTCATACGAATTTGGTTAATAAAGATAACCGTCGTATTTGATTTAGCTACAATAGCTGTTAGCTTACGTAATGCTTGTGACATAAGACGTGCCTGCTTTCCAACGTGGTGCGCTCCCATATCCCCTTCAATTTCATCTTTCGGAGTTAATGCTGCTACTGAATCAACAACGATAACATCAATGTTTCCAGAGCGAACCAATGAATCAACAATTTCCAGTGCTTGCTCACCATTATCTGGTTGTGAAACTAATAATTGGTCAGTATTTACCCCAATGTTTTTTGCATATAATGGATCCAGTGCATGCTCTGCATCAATAAATGCACAGACACCTCCGGCCTTTTGGGCTTCGGCTACTATGTGTAGAGTTAAGGTAGTTTTACCTGATGCCTCTGGACCGTAGATCTCCATAACACGCCCTCGTGGAATACCCCCTATTCCTAGTGCATCATCAAGGCCAATTGACCCTGTTGAGATTGCTGCAATATCTACCTTTGGTGCATCTCCTAGTTTAATAATAGCTCCTTCTCCAAATTTAGTTTGGATCATATCTAGAGTCTCTTGTAGTTGGGCTGCAGCTTTTTCTTTTTTCTTGTCTGCTTCTGAGGCTTTTTTCTCCATTACCTTTTTTGCCACCTTATCTTCTCCCTCTGTTTTTACCTCTTTTTCTTCTGTTACCTTTGTGTCTTTTTTTGTCATATATTTTGCGTTGGTGGCATACTCTGTTCCAGCAATTTTTTTTGTGAGTTCAAAAAATTGGGAACTAAATTTGAAATAAAGCCTTTGGCTATTTTCTCATTTATTTTTGCCATAATATTTTTAGTTAATTTCTGATTCTTCTGTTGGTTCTTCTAATATAGGTGTCCGGGCTTCATTGAGCGTCACCATATATTCTTCATTCGTTGCTGTTGATTCAATAGCATAAGAATATTTTTTTTCTTTTCCAAATGGGTCTATTAAGTCTATGTCTATTATAGTATAGCCAGGACTCAATACAACAATTTCTTCAAACATATTCTCCTTGTTAAAAGTAATAACCCTTCCTTCAATTGATATTGATTCTACGTTTCGTATCTTTCCAGTAATATTTAATGACAGAGTATCTATTTGTTGGAATTCTTTTAATGAAATCTCTATAATTTCAGGACCATTGATATATCTTTCAAATCGATTGTATCCAAAAATAATAACAAAGATAAAGAAGATTAATCCGATACTTCTGATAATTATGGTTCTGTTTGATAATTCCATATTACCCAAGGATTCCGTCAGTATCGGATTTAGTATCTACGTCTTCTTCTCCTTTTTCATACACATCACGAGGTTTTGATCCATTTGGTGGACCAATAACTCCACGCTCTTCTAGGAGGTCAATGATACGCGCTGCACGACTATATCCGATCGAGAGTCGTCGTTGTAGATATGATGTAGAAGCTTTCTTGCTCGCAATAACTATCTGTCGTGCTTCTTCGACCATTGGGTCATCATCTTTGTCATCAGCCATGGTTATTCCCCCGTCACCGTCTTGTAGATGCTCTTCTGGAAGAGAGATTGTATCTTCCAGTTCATATTTATAATTTTTCTGGATAAACTCTACAACATTTTTAACTTCGTCCTCTGATACATAGGGACATTGAATACGTACAGGTTCATTAGACCCTTCACCTTTGTAGAGCATATCTCCATAGCCCAAGAGTTTCTCTGCTCCACGGCCATCTAAAATAGTTCGTGAATCAATTTGTGATGCAACTTTTAGGGCAAGCCTGGTTGGGACGTTGGCCTTGATTAGTCCAGTAATAACATTTACTGAGGGACGTTGTGTCGCCAGCAGCAGGTGAATACCAACGGCTCGAGACATTTGTGCTAATCGTACAATAGATGCTTCGAGTTCTCGTGGGTATGAACTCATGATGTCTGAAAGCTCATCAATAATAATAACAATATATGGCATCTTTTCAGGTAATTCACCTGACATATCTTCTACCTCCTGATGACTTAGATTCTTGTAGGCTGGAGCAATAACTGTTTTATGATATGAGTCGATATCCCGTACGCTTTGTTTTTGTAATACGTCATACCGTCTTTCCATTTCTTTGACCGCCCATTTTAATGCCAAGACGGCTTTCTTTGGGTCAGTAATAACAGGTGTCAACAGGTGAGGGATCTTTTTGTACAAGGTCATCTCAACCCGCTTTGGATCGATCATAATAAATCGCAACATATCGGGTCCATTTTTGTATAATAAGGAAATAACAATATTATGAATGGTTACTGATTTACCAGCACCGGTTGCACCCGCAATTAATGCATGAGGCATTTTTCCGATATTAGCAAAGTGAGATTTACCAGAAACTCCCTTACCAAGAGATACTAACAGTGGCTTTGTTGGGTCTTTGAATCCAGGCTCTGCCAACTGAGTACCAAGACCAATCGTTGATTTCTTGGTGTTAGGTACTTCGATACCTACTAATGATCGCCCTGGGATAGGGGCTTCGATACGAATAGACTTTGCAGCAAGTGCCAATGCCAATTCGTTTTGTAAACTCGCAATTTTTGAGAGTCGTACGCCTTGGGCTGGTTTCATCGAGTAGCGTGTTACTGTCGGACCGATTGAAATTTCATCCATCTCTACGGCAATTCCAAAATTACCAAGAGTTCGCTGGATCAAGTTTGCGTTGGCTTTGATATCTCCAGTTGAAGGTTTCCCAGAACTCTTCCCTAAGAGTGATAGAGGAGGAATAATATATGATGATGCGAATACAACCCCAGCATCCATGATGATGGCGTCATCATGAGAATTCTTTGATTCTTTCTTCTTTATAATATCAGAGATTGCAAAGCTCTTTTTTTCACTCTCTCCCTCAGGGTTACTTTGTTTCTTTCGTTCGATTGCTTTTTCTACTTGAGCTGCAATTTTTTCATCCTCAGTTTTTTCGAGATCACTATGTTCTTTTCTTTCTTCAAGATCTTTTTTAATTTTCTTGATGCTTGATAGTTTTGGATCAAAGATAATAAAACTACAAATACCAATCAAACCTACTAACAGGACCGAAGAGAAATAAACATCAAATCCAGAGATAAGAGTATTTCCAATTGTCTTACCTGCAAACCCTCCAGAGTTTGGAATAGTAGATGAAACAAAAATATCAATCAGTCCAATAAAAGCAAAAAGTATCGCAACAAGGCTGACACGATCCCTATTATGAGTGTTAATATCTTTGAATGCTCGGTAGCCAAAAAGGAGACCTATAATAGGTAGGATGATAAATCCATAACCAATCGTTCCCATAATAATTTTAGTATGAATAAATTGACCAATATTTCCCGCAGCACCAAAGGCACTCATCAAGAGGAATAACGACACAAGCATATAAAAAATACCCGCGACATATTTGTTTTTTGGTTTAAGAGAGAAAGGTTTTTTTATTTTTGTTGAAACCTTCTTTTCTTTTATCTTTTTCTTTGTTTTATTTTTCTTATTTGTTTTCATTGCCATATATATTGTATGTATAAAAGTATATAAACACTTTACCATATTGAGTGCATACATATATATGTATCTATATTTTTTCTATGGTGTTAATATATTTAAATAATAATGCGTCTTAAAAGACATAGTGTCGTTTAAGTTATTTGACACATTTAATTTTATAGGTAAAATAAAGGACACTTAACCATACTGGTTTATTAAAGACAATTATGAACAACCAAAAAGACAACAAACAAAATACCATTGAAAACAAACAAGTTACAGCCTATAGTAAGGATAGGCTTTCTAACTACTATAATGTCTTTGATCATGCAATTTACAAAGAATTAGCTGAGCGTTCACAAAAAATTGTAACGGCCTGCTATATGATTACTGACTTTTTAGCTCCTGATGATGCTTTGCGTATATTAGTACGTAAAGAAATAACAGGTGTAATGCATAGCTTGTTTACCTTAACGCATAGTGAAAAGAAGGATCGCGTGGAAACACTCTCTCGAGTTCATAATATTCTCTTTGGTAATCTCTCATATCTTGAAATCGTTTACCATAATGGCTTTATATCAGAAATGAACTATAGGGTTGTTGTAGATCAAATACGTAATTTACGTCGTGATATTGATGTTCAAATTAAAAAAAGTCTACCCTATGATAATAAGAATAATCACAACAGCGCCGTAAAGGAGTTTAGTTTCTCTGACTCATTCTTTGATGTATCAAGGACAAAAAATGATGCTGATCAAAAGTCAGTAAACACTCAAGGTGAATCTGCTGTCTTTAAAGACAATCAGATATCACAGGTCGCAGCTAAAAAGACAGAGCCATCAAATACGTCACACAATAAAATTTCTCAAGCATTTGT
>JBLIKX010000014.1:0-19884 GCA_047637555.1 Crocinitomicaceae bacterium | reverse complement strand
AGGAGCAGTATCCCAAGTAACAGGAATTAATATGGGTGCTAAGTTAGGTAACATCAGTTATGGACGTGCAGACACAGCAGTACGAGGTGGAGCTAATAAAATGAGAGCCGGAATTTCTGATCTTAAGACAGGGCGAACACCTGAATCAGTAAAAAATTGGCAAGATAGTCTTGATGGTTCTCGAGATAAACTTACTGGAAGACGCATTGAAAATAGACAAGATAAAGCAGCAAAAGTAGCAGAGGCAGAAATTAAAGTGGCTCAATTTACTGATAACCCTGATGGAACTAGAACCTTTACTGGTTTTGTAGAAGAAAACACGTCGCTACAAGATTCACTTAAAGAACGAGAAGCAACCCTTGGTCAACGTAAATCAAAAGATGCAAAAATTGAAAAAGATGCTGTTGATGAAAAAACACGATCAATTGATCTTGAAATTAAAGCTCTTGAAGCAGAAGCTAAACAACAAAGTGGATTAGGAACTCCAGCAGGAATATCTGCAGCACAAACAGCACGTGAGACAATTAATACTAAGAAAAAAGAAATTAGAAATATTCAAGAATCTACCCTTACTGGACAGATTACACAAATTAAAACACAAATTGCAAATGCTAAGAATACAGCTCGAGCAGAAATGCTTACAGAGGATATTGATAAACGAGGTCCAATGCAAAACGCCTCTCTAACGATTTCAAAAAATAGGCGTAAAGAACGTATGAAAACACAAGCAACACGTGTAGGTAGTGGTGATATAAAATCCACACCTAATGTAGGAGGAGATGCTAAGGCGGAAGAATAAAAAACCATCAATGGTTTTTTGTTTTGTGTAAATTGCTATAATACGAATATGAAACTATCTAACGCAGAAATACAAAAAGGAATTTCAGAGTTACCTGACAATATCAAAAAAGCTGTTATTGGATTTGACTGGGCGGGAGAAATTATGACCATTGGAAATGAACACCGCATGCATATGGATGAAATTGATCTCTTTCGCCAGCAAACCCTTGCGGTGATTTTGGGGAAATTTCCAGCAGCAAATTATGAATCTCATCTCGTTGATGATGTAGGTCTTTCAGAAGACATCGCTCAGGCAATCGTCGCTGAGGCCAATGACAGAATATTTTTGGAACTCCAAAGAAGAGCCTTTAGCAAAGACACAGAGGAAGTTCCAGAAACGACAAGTAAAATTATAGGTGTGGATCCGTATCAAGAACCTATTAGTCATCATGAAATGAAAAACGATTATGACAAAGAAGGTGTTGAACTTATTAATGAGGGTTCAGTCTCGTCTCTTGATACTGATCTCCACAAAGAAGTAGCAATGATTATGGCAGGAAATGAACCACCACTGGGTCCTAGAGAAGAAACGAGTGAGGAGGAAACAACACCAACAGAGG
Source organism: Crocinitomicaceae bacterium (assembly GCA_047637555.1). GTDB lineage: Bacteria > Patescibacteriota > Minisyncoccia > Phycocordibacterales > UBA1006 > UBA1006. The sequence goes on along the minus strand of JBLIKX010000014.1, from coordinate 18,484 downwards.
AGAGTAAAGCAAAATCTCCTGACTACAACGAATCAATTTCAGAAAATGATCTCAAGGGAATTGATGGACATCGTACAAATACCAACATATTAAAACAGCAATCACCTGAAAATATTTTTAATAGTTCAGGTCGTGATTTTGGTCAAGGGGAATATAGCTCGAATCAAAGCATGGATAAAAAAACATTAAGCGAGAAAATAATCAGAACCGTAGAAAAATCACAAGTGGATGAAATCGAGCAAACAAGCAGCAATGACTTTCTAAAAAAACTCTCAGGCCAAAAAGAACCTTCATAGGTTCTTTTTGATAAGGCATGATATACTAAAAATATGCGGTTTGAAGTCCCACAATTTATTAATATTCCAGATAAATTATTTGGACCCTTTACATTTAAACAAGCCTTGTACCTTGTTGGAGGGGGAGGTATCGTTTTTGCAATATACAAAACACTTCCTTTTTTTGTAACTATTGTATTAGGTGTACCTATCGCTGCTCTCTCCTTAGCATTGGTATATTATAAGCCAAACGGAAGACCATTTATTAGTATGGTTGAGTCATTTTTGATTTATAGTTTCACAAATAAGTTTTATCTATGGCGACAAAGAGAACCAGAGCCAGGAGCCCAGGATGTTACACAATTACATGCCCCCTTTCAAAATAAAGGAGAATTACCTAAAGATTCCCGCAGTCAGAATATTTCGGATTTGGCGTGGAGTTTAGATATCTTGGATTTTGATGAATAAAAATACCTCATAAGGTATTTTCCTTTAGAAGAATGACAAATACACCTGGAATATAGTATACTGCTATTATCTATGGCAGATATCAAAAAATATAGTGGTGCTCGAACACAGGAGTTCATCCCCGTGAAAGAAATTCGTGATGGAATTATTGTCCTTCAAGACGGAAGCCTGAGGGCTATCCTTCTTGCTTCTGCGATTAACATTGCTCTTAAATCACCAGATGAACAACAAGCAATCGTTCTCGGTTTTCAAGGTTTTTTAAATTCAATCGAATTTCCAGTAGAAATATCTGTGCAGTCTAGAAGATATGATATCAAACCATATCTCCTTACTCTCGAGCGTCGTATCGAAGTTCAAGAGGAGGAACTATTACGTCTTCAAACCACGGAATATATTGAATTTATCAAATGGTTTACCGATTCAGTAAATATCATGTCAAAAAAATTCTACGTTGTTGTTCCTTATACAGGGGGAACGTTCACCAAAAATAAAAGTGGAAATTTCTTGGATAAATTGATAGGTGGGAGCTCAAAGAGCAGAAGCTTTAGAGACGAATCATCAAAATTTGAAGAACAGCGAAGTCAACTAGAGCAACGAGTTGCAATTGTTAAGGGTGGATTATCTCGTGTAGGAGTGCGCTCAGAACAACTAAGTACAGAGCAGGCCATCGAGGTCTTTTACAACATGTTTAACCCAGGAGAAAGTCATCGAAATATCCCAAAACTACAATAATTTCATAAATAACCCTCGCGGGTTTTTTTATATAAAGGAAAAGAGGATAGATTATACATTGGTAGATTTTTTCACAATACCGTATAATATTAAGAGTTCATGATATATAAATGGAGAAAATCTATATTTGTTTTTTCACTGGTCATTATCGGTTTTTTTGTTTTTGGAAATACCACCCAAGCGCAAGAGTTCCAACTCTTTTCTGCAGATGATATTTCTGTTGATGTTGTCCCTAGAATCCCTAGTCCAAACCAAGAGGTAAGTCTAAAACTAACGAGTTATAGTTTTAACTTGAACAATTATTATATCGCCTGGTTTGAAAATGGAGAGCGGTCATCAGCAGGGTATGGAAGTCGTGAATTTAAATTCAAAACAGGTAATTCAGGAGATGTAACAAATATTACAGCAACAATAGAATTTAATAATCAGGTTTTCAGAAAAGAACTCAGATTTGCTCCTTCTCAGATAGATCTTTTATGGGAGGTAAATGATGCCTATGCTCCACCTTTCTATAAGGGGAAAAAACTTCCTATTCAACAATCTGAAATTCAGGTTACGGCAATACCTGAGACGCTTCTTGTTGAGCCAACCGATGCACCTAATCTTGTGTACTATTGGGATCGTAATTATCAACGTGAATCTTCAAAATCAGGGTTTGGAAAACAATCATTTAATTTCATAATGGATCCACTTGTTGAAGATGAAAAAATTACGGTAACCTCTAACGATAGACGTGAAAATTCGTTTGCCAAAAATACTATTGATATTCCTACGGATAAATATATGCCGAAAATTCTCTTTTATGAAATAAATGAGAATAGTAGGTTACTGACACATAAGGCACTAAATACATTTGGAACCGTAGAGGGTGATACCTTAAGATTCTCATTTCACCCGCTCTATATGTCTTCTGTAAAAGAAAACTTTACCGATATGTTTGTTAACTGGTCAGTAAACAATAAAGTCCAAGCTCCTCAGGATTTTGCAAAGCAAAACGAGTTGTATATTACCTCTGGAGGTGAATCTGGAGCAACACAAATATCTGTTGAGCTAGAAGGGATAGAAAAACTTCTACAAAAATCACAATCTAATTTTAAACTTGTTTTTAACTTAAAATAAAACCCAACAAATTGTTGGGTTTTATTGATATTTCTTAATTTTAAACACAAAGCCATCACTCAAATTACTTTTTTGTCTTTCCCTCCTCCCCAATTTAGGATGCAATATGTATTACGAAGGTCGGACCTTCGTACATCGGTAATATTACCACTTAACCCCAATCGCACCACAAGACTATTTCTATTTATATATCCCCAAGATCAATAGTAATTAATTAGTGCAGAATGAAATTCTATTTTGATTCACCAACAAAACATACTATAATCAAACTATGAAATTATTTAAGTATAGTTTATTATTATTGAGTTTATTTTTAGCGGGTAGTGTTTTTGGGGCCTATCCGACTACACCAGATCCGTCTAGTGTTACAGAAACAAGTATTGAATTTATAGTTATACCCTCAGAAGATAATATATCTGATATTGGTTTTCTTATTGGAACCGATCCAAATGACTTATATAGTTTAGACACTTGTGGCAATTTAATACCTCATTCAACAGATTTTTTAACAAGTGGAAATCAATATCGGCACAGTATTAATAATCTCAAGCCAAGTACAAAATACTATTACAATCTTTGTTACTATACTGATAATGACACAGAATCTAGTTATTTAGTAGATAAAGAAAAATCTTTTACCACCCTTAGTAATAGTGGGGATAAGGTTGAAACAATTGATGCAAGAAATATCACAGAAAGCTCTGCAGAAATTGGCTTAAAAGTGTTAGGTGGTACGACCGTTATTTCAGGGTTTAGATATTCTGAAATACAAAATAAACTAAATACGCTCAGTTGTATTTATGAAAATAGCGGATCGCACGTTGTAAACAGCTATAAACGTAAAATGCTCAGCGGCTTAGTTGAAGATACCTCATACTATTTTCAATCTTGTGTTAAAGATACTAGTGGAAATGAAAAATTAGGTAGAGTAAAATCATTTAAAACTAGCAATGTCACTTCAAACGACCTTATTGAAAAATGTAATATAGACTATGTCGAATTTTCACCAAAAAATAATACAAATATTTTACAAGGTCCTGAATATGACAACTTTGTAAACGCCCAAGGAAGGTCTGTGGATCTTATAATTCACCCGAAGAATGCTTCAGATTGTAAGAATATTAAAATTAAAGATATCTTCATTGAAGAAATAAATAATAAAAAATCGTATCATGTAATTAGCTCTGGTAAAAATAGATTCTTTTCTGAAAATGGAACATTTACGTTGCCACTAGTAGCAGGAGATCAATATTGTGGAAGTGATGGAATATGTAATTATGGTGTGGGTATTTGGTATGGTGGATTTCAAAATGGGGGGAAATTTTCATCCAAAGAGTTTTATAGTTATGGACCATTAAGGGATAGAAATAATGCATATCAAAACCAAGTACCAAGTACCAACGATAAAAATAAGGGCCTATTAGAATATGAAAAAAGGTCTGGAACAAAAGCATGGAAAATAAGAACAACAAGTGATCCAGCACATATACCAGGAAGAATACCGACGTATAATTACGAAAGTCCATGCTACAAAAAAACACTTAATTATGGAGCTGGGGGTTACGACGATAATTGCTATGAATTTCTTGCCCCCTTACCGGGACTAGGAGTAGCCCAAAAGGATGCAAGTGGTAATAAAACAGGAAGGTATTCAATTGAAGATCTCGGTTCATTCCAACTTGGAGAATATATAAATACAGTGTTTGAAGTAGCCCTTGGGATACTTATGGTCCTCGCGGTGATCATGATTATAATAGCTGGTGTTGAGTATATGACCGTCGAAAGTATCTATGGTAAATCAGACGCAAAAAAGAGAATCACTGGTGCAATCACTGGTTTAATATTAGCATTAGGAATATTTGTTATTCTTAAAACTATTAATCCTGAGTTATTGAAAATTAACTTTGGCGAAAATATTAATGAGGTGAGTATTGAAACAGTCGAGTCGTTTGGTAGAACTGATGAAGGTGTCGGTGGTTACTCGGAAGCTCCTGGATTCACAGCTGGTGAATTAAGCCCAGGAATAAAAAAAATAAAGAGTAAAATTGAGAGCGGTATTAAAATTAAGAAAATTTATGTTGAGGGAACTACTACAAGACAAAAATCTGGTAGAGCTTATATAGAATTAACAGATGGTACAACAAGTGAGTCATTTCCCGTTGGTTTTGGTGTTAGTGGTATAAATCCAAATAATACAAAAGGAAGTAACCAAACCCCTGTAGGAGAATGGTCACTTGGATCAAGTGATTACCGAATATCAACAAACTCAACAAACTCTGTTTGGTCAAATTCAAAAGTAGAGGGGAACTATTCTGGTTATGGGCCAGCGTTTATATGGATAGATGAACCTGAAAATAGAGCATTAGCTATTCATGGAAAGAGTAATAATAGTAGCGATAAATTAGGTGAGCGTATAGATAATTACATAGGATATACTTTGGGTTGTGTTCGTATAAGGAATGAAGACCTTGAGTTAATCAAAAACAGTTTTAATGGTGGTGTATCAAGAATTAACATAAGCATTGGAAGTAAGATCCCAGAGCCTGAAGGAAACTAATAACTTTAGGTTTAAATACTTCTACCTTATCATTGCGAGGAACGAAACAATCTCTGATCTACAAAAAAACACGAATTACCACGCTGTCGCTCATAATGACAAACAAAAAACTTTTAAAACAACTAAGCAAGTTGTTTTTTTCTGCGCAGTTATAAGCAGTCGTGATATAATAGAGCCAACATATGCAAGGAAGAACAAAAAAAATAATACTTTTCATTATACTTCTAGTGCTTGTTGCATTTGGAGTTTGGTATTTTCTATATTCACAAAATGATGGGCCTGAAGATGATGGGAGAAATCTTGGTAATTTGTTCCCTTTTGGAGAAATTAACCCCGGAAATCAAAACCCAGAAATTGATTCACAAGGAACCATAGGAGAAGAGAACGCTCAGGAAACTCAAGAAACGGGTGATGAAGAAGAATTCGAGCCAGCAGGTCCTCGGTTACGTCAGATTAGTGACTTCCCAACAGGTGGTTTCATTCCTATTATTCGCCTCAAACGAGAAGAGATTAGCGACATAGCAATTAACGAAGACGGTAACTCAACAGAAATCCTACGAACCATTGAAGTTGAAGATCAATATATACGATACAGTAATATTAAAAACGCAGACATTTTTGAAACAAAAGTAACACCAGGAAATCTAGAGCAAGAGTTACTTGTTGAAAATTTTGTACCAAATGCTGAGTACGCTCACTTTAATGATTTAGGTAACCGAGTTATCTTTCAATATTGGAATAAAGAAAACAACGTACCTGAAAGTTACCTTGCGAAAATTGAACCAATTTTATTTAAGATTGAAGCATGTCCATTTGAATTTACACCTATTAAAATTCAAGATGATAGTGAGAAGATTATAGGGATACATGAATTTTTAAACAGAAACCCTCAAACACGTATTGCACGAACAGGAACTAATTCCCCAGGAAACGAAACGTCATTAGCCTCAGAAACAACACTCACCGCTATCAAGAACTTCCAAAGTCTGTATCAAATTGATATTGACGGACAAATTGGGACAGCAACACGAGAAAAAATGACAGAAATCTGTGATAATCAACAAGAAAAAATAGCACGAACTGAATTTGATCAACTAGATAAAAAATATACTATTTCTGGTTTTTTTCTCCCGCAAAACATAACATCTATTAGTATGAATCCTGCAGGAGATAGGGTTTTTTATATCCAAGAAGATAATATTGGTGTGATTGGGATTATACGAAACCTTATAACAGAAACAAAAAAAACAATTTTTGAATCACCATTCAAAGAATGGACATCACAATGGGAGACTATAAATTCAATTGAGCTTACCACTAAACCCAGCTATGACATTAATGGATTTAGCTACAACCTAACAGCAGATACAGGAAGATATTTCAAATCTCTCAAAGAAACAAAGGGATTAACAACAAAAGAAAGCCCTGATGGGACTTATCTACTTATTCACGAGTCAGATACTAACTCACCAAAACTCTCTATTTACGATAGAGAAACAAAAAGAAAACGTCCACTTAATATTCAAACTCATACTGATAAATGTACCTGGAGTGATAACAGCAAGCACCTTTATTGTGGTATGCCTGGGTCACTAGGATACGGTAACGAGTACCCTGACATCTGGTACCAGGGAATTGAAACCTATAGCGATAGTTTATGGAAAATTAATGCAGAGACACTACAAGAAGATTTACTCTCGGACATACCTCGAGAATACAGTAAAAATATTGATATTGAAATGATTAACATAGATGATAAATCAGAATATCTTTACTTTATTGATAAAAAAACCGAGTTCTTATGGAGTTATAGATTAGTAGATTTTTAAAAACCACCTAGTACGTGTGGTTTTTAAAATATGTAAAACAACACACGATGTAGTATACTGTAATTAATATGTCATTGATTTCAGATTTAATAGGTAAAAATAAAGAAGAAGGTGTTAAAAAAAGAGCGGTGCCTGTCTTGCCTGGTGAGATTTATAAAACTGCCAAATTGCAGCTGCAAGATATTTTGGCTCCAGCAGCACTAGAGGTCAGTTCTAAATCAATTAGAATTGCAGGCAAAACCTCGCGAACCTTTTTTGTGATGTCCTATCCTCGTTTTTTGACGGATGGTTGGTTGGCGCCAATTGTTAACCTCGACAAGGTCTTTGATATTGGTATTCACATACATCCAATTCCTACTGAAAAAATTCTCTCAGAGTTTAAGAAAAAAGTGGCTGAGGTACAGTCTCAAATAAACATTCGTGAGTCAAAAGGATTGGTACGTGATCCAATTTTGGATACGGCCTACCGTGACTTAGAAGGATTACGTGACTCCCTGCAACAAGCTCAAGAAAAGATTTTTTCTGTTGGCTTGTATATAACTATTTATGCCGATGACGAAGACGAGTTGTTTAAGACAGAAAATGAAATTCGTTCACTCTTAGAATCAAAACTAATTTATTTAAAACCTGCACTTTTCCAACAAATGGAAGGATTCCTTTCGGTCGCTCCAATTGGAGAAGACAAACTACAAGTCCATACTAAACTGAACACTGGGCCGGTATCGTCATTCTTTCCATTTATTTCCTCAGAGCTAACAGATAATAAAGGTATTTTGTATGGGATCAATCGTCATAATTCTGGATTAGTTATTTTTGACCGATACTCACTGCCAAACTACAATTCAGTTACTTTTGCGACTTCTGGTGCTGGAAAATCTTATGCTACAAAGCTAGAGATTCTGCGTACCATGATGTTTGACACCGAAGTGATCGTTATCGATCCTGAGCGTGAGTATGAGTACCTTGCAGAAGCTGTAGGAGGACGATATTTCAACATTTCTCTTTCATCAGAACACCACATTAACCCTTTTGATGTTCCAAAATCAATGCCTGATGAAGATCCAGCTGATGTACTGCGGACGCATACAATTCACCTTGTAGGACTCTTTAGGATTATGCTCGGGGGATTAAGCCCAGAAGAAGATTCAGTTATTGATCGCGCTATCACTGAGACTTATGGATTAAAAGATATCACCCCTAATTCAGATTATTCCAATGCCCAACCACCACTGATGTCTGATTTTGAAATGGTACTCTCTTCAATGGATGGAAGTGAGTCATTACTTACGCGACTAACTAAATATACACGCGGAACATGGTCAGGTTTTATTAATAAACCTTCTAATGTAGATATCAACAAAAAACTCGTGGTCTTCTCAATTCGAGATATGGAAGATGAGTTAAAGCCAGCCGCAATGTATATCATTACCCAATTTATTTGGAATGCGGTACGTAAGAATCTTAAGAAACGACTCTTGGTGGTAGATGAGGCATGGTGGATGATGAAATCAGATGATACAGCGTCGTTTTTGTTTATGATTGCAAAACGTGGGCGTAAATATTTCTTGGGTCTTTCAACTATTACCCAAGATGTTGGCGATTTCATTAAATCAAAATATGGAATCCCTATTATTACAAACTCCTCTATGCAGTTGTTGTTAAAACAATCACCTACGGCCATTGATAACCTTCAAGAAGTCTTCCGCTTAACTGATGAGGAGAAATACCTTTTGATTGAATCAAGTATTGGTGAGGGTATTTTCTTTGCAGGACTTAAACATGTTGCAATCAAAATTATTGCATCCTATACCGAGGATCAAATTATCACTTCTGATCCGGCTCAAGTCTTATCTATAAAGAAAGCAAAAGATGAGCTCAAGGCAAGCTCCAGCGAAGGAAATAACTTTGTTAATTAAATCATTTTTATTAATGGTTTTTTTAATGATATATTTATATTTTGAAATATTAAAAGTATTAGCTACAATAGAAAGAATATGAAAATCCAGAATGCAAGTGGTTCAATAATAGCTATGGCTTTTCCAGAAAGCTTTGTGACACTAACAAATGAAGGAGTTTCAAAGATTACACCTTATCTTGGTATAGGGAATAAAAATGGAGTAAAGGCAGGTCACGCTGCTCTTTGTACGGTAAACCATACAAGTGGAGAAATATATTACTACGATTTTGGCAGATATGTTACTCCTAATGGGAAAGGAAGAGTTCGGAGTGTAAAAACTGATGAGGAGCTTTTAATTCCAATAACAGCAAAGATGCAGGGAAAAGATATTCTTAATCTAGAAGAGATATTAATATGGCTTCATGCGCACCCAGAGAAAACACGTGGTGATGGAGTTCTTGTTGCTTCGGTATGCTCAAGTATTAACCTAAAAGACGCTCATTCTTTCATTAAACTCATTCACGACAAAGGAAGTATCCCTTATGGGGTATTTGTTAAACACGGGAGCAACTGCGCACGCTTTACTTTCGACACCCTTATTGCAAGCTGTGAAGATCCTACAATAATCAAAAAATTAGCTTTTGAAAAAATAATTACTCCAAGCCCTCTCGGTACGATTAGTAAGGTGAGTAGTTCTGGTTATATTTACAAAGTTAAAAATGGAGAAGTTAAAAAAAGAAAACCTTATTCAACAATTAGCAGTTGGAAATATTTTTTTGATAAGCCAAAAAATAAAAAAGAGCGAGGAAATGTTTGCACTATTAATAACGCCAACTATTTAGACGGGGTTGGGAGTGGGGCACTTTTTACCATAGAGGACACTGGTAGTGTCGATGAATATCTTATTACTCGCTATACCGAATCTGGTAGCAAAAATTGTCAAAATATATTTATCCCTGATATAAAAAATTTTACTCTTAAAAAACCATATCAATTCGTCTATGATAGTAATTGCGATCACTGCCACATAGAACAAGGTGGCCATACCTATAGATTCAATAAAAAACAAACCAATTAGGTTTGTTTTTTAATAACAAGACGACGATCGCGCCGTTCTCCTTGTGACTCGGTGATAATATTGGGAGTATTTTTTAAATATGAATGGACAAGCATCCTCTCATAGGCATTGAGATATCCAAACTCGTAAGGTTTATCAAAAAACCGTACGCGCTCTACAGCAATCTCAGCCTTCTGTTTGGTTAGATCTATTAATTTTTTATCCTCTCCATTTACATCAACAATAAGATCCTTGTATTGATGTTTCTTTTCTAAGAGCGCTTTTATAATATGGGAAAAATTTCTTTGGAGTTCTGAATTATTTTCTTTGAATAATTCAGCTTCATTACCCCCTAAGCGAAGAGACAAGATGCTTATGTGTAAATCATTATCAACGATGACCTTTACTTCTTTGGTATGAATACCCATCATCTCTAATATATTTTTTGCTTCTTGTACAAGTAAGGTGGATTCCATAAATATAGTATAACAAAATATTGTAGCAAAAAAAAACACCTTATTCGGATGTTTGTTTTGCAAGCTTCTTTTGAATAAAATGTTCTTGGACAATCATAAAGATATTTGAAGTCACCCAATACAGAGCAACCGCACCTCCAATCACATACGCAAAGATGGTAATCATAATTGGCATAGTGTATTTCATTGCCTTACCAACCATAGCCATCATTTTTTCCTGCTCAGTTTGACCATCAGAATCACTCATTTGTTTAAAACTAGCTGATCGGGAAACATGAATATATTGAGTAATTCCAGCCAATGCAGCCAGTAAGTAACTTTTTTTTGCTAAATCAAGTCCAAAGTGTGTTAAGGAGATGTTTTCTGGTTGTGAAATAAATGAATAAAGGAGTGTTGGATCAATTTCTAAACCACCGTCTTTAAATACCCAGTAGAGTGCAATAATAATTGGAAACTGTACAAGAATCAACAAAAAACTAGAAAAAGGATTAACACCGTGTTCTTTATATAATTCTAAGGTCTTACGGGCTTGCTCTTGCTTGTCAGAAATTGATTTCTTAATCTCTTTAAGTTTAGGTTGCAGAGCTTTTGTTTTGATTTGGGTTCTTAAGGATTTGTACGAAAGAGGTGAAATAATAAGTCGTACAATAATTGTTAAAATAATAACCGCTATAAACAATGAATTTTGAGGTAAAATATCAACTAACCAAAAAAGAGCATTATAAAGTGGCTTATAAAAGAATATGTTCCAAAGTGTAATCATATAGGGATTGTAACAGAAAACTTCTAAAAAAACAGAGATTTATCTCTGTTTTTTTAGAAGTTTTTGTAAAAAGTCTTTAAGTTCTTTTGATGATAATTTTTGAGAATCCTTTGTGAGCCAAAAAATATAATAATAGTGTGTATCGGTGAATATACATTCTTTTAATAAATGAGTGATTCTTCTTTTCTCTCTGTTTCTATCTACACGTTTCTTGATTAACTTTTTAGGAATAACGATAGAGACCTTAAATTCACTTGATGAAACATACTTCATTCTAAAATAATCTCCAAAAGCGATTAATCCTTTTTGAAAAACAGTACTAAAAGTGCGTGAATTAAGTCTAAATATTTTACTAAACATACTCATGATATATAACAAAAACCTCCAAAAGGGAAGTTTTTTTATAAATAAAGTCTATACAGAGATTTTATTTCGCCCTTTTCTTCGTCGTGCGAGAATAGTTGCTCGACCTCCTGCAGTTCGCATTCGTCCAAGAAATCCATGTACTTTTTTCATTTTACGATTTTTACGTTTTCGTAAAGTTAATGCTTTTGATGCCATAAATAATAAACTAATTAGTGTTTAACAATGACACCATACTAATATAACCCTAAAAATAATCAAGGTATTTCCACTAACAACCAACTTATTGAAGGCTAAGTTATCCACAGGCTTATACCCTATTTTTTAAGTTTTCCTTTTTATCCACAGAGTAGTATAATCGAGCTACTACCGCTATATGAATACTATTGAAAAGACTTGGAAAGATACGTTAACGGAAATAGAATTAGAAATATCGCGACCAAATTTTAACACTTGGTTCAAAAAAACATTTCCTTTAAAAAAAGAGGGGAGTACTTTTTATGTTGGAGTTCCAAATGAATTTAATAAAGAATGGTTATATACAAAATTTCACAAAACAATTCTTGATAAATTAAAAAGGTTTGATAAAACAATAAAAGGAGTTGAGTATATTGTAAAAAAGAAAAATGAAGAAGTGCAGTACTCACCACCAACAAAAACTGAAGTAATACACAAAACAAATACTTTACCATTAGAAAAAGTAACCATTAACAAAACAAGTAATCTTAATGAAAAATATTCTTTTCATTCTTTTGTTGTTGGCCCTTTTAATGAATTAGCCTATTCTGCAGCCCAGGCGATTATAAAAAAACCTGGTGTTTACAATCCACTTTTTATCTATGGACCAACAGGTCTTGGAAAAACACATCTTATTCAAGCTACAGGAAACAAAATAAATAAAGATAACGATCAAACTAATATCTTTTATACTAGTTCTGAAAAATTCTCTCAGGATTATGTAAACGCACTTAAAAATAACAGTATTAATGCTTTTAAAAACAAATATCGAAGCTATGAGGTACTCATAATGGATGATATCCAATTTTTTTCAGGAAAAGAAAAACTTCAGGAGGAATTATTTCACCTCTTTAACACGCTCTACGACAAAGGGAAACAAATTATTTTTTCATCAGATAAACATCCTAATTATATTATAGGACTTGAAGACCGTTTGCGTTCTAGATTCTCTGCGGGGATGATTGTGGACGTAACAAAGCCTGACTCAGAGTCACGTGCGGCACTTTTAAAAACAAAAGCTACACAAAAGAAAACACCTATTAATGATGATGTTGTTGATTTCCTTGCCTCAAGTCTTGAAGGGAATATTAGAGAACTTGAGGGAGTTTTAAATGCCATTAGTATACAAACAGAACTAAGAGGTCGTAAACTTTCCATTAATGAAGTTAAGACCTTAATAAAAAATAATGTTAAACCCAAAAAACACCTTGCTCTTGAAGAAATTGTTAAAATTGTTGCTGGATTCTACAACATGCCTATTGAACAAATATATGAGAAAACAAGAAAGAAAGAAATTGTTTATGTTCGACAAATTGTTATGTACATTCTTAGGGAATACTTTAATATTTCCTACCCAGCAATAGGTAGGGAAATAGGTGGAAGAGATCACACTACTGTTATTCATTCTTATGAACGAGTCAAGAGTAATATAAAAGAGGACCCTAATTTAACCCAAGAAATTGAACAATTAAGGGCTGTATTAGATGTGTAAAAACCAACATGAATATAAGAATAACTTGTGTCTAAAAAAGAAGTTATACAGTAAAAAAATACAGCTTGTTAATAACTATAGATTATTAACAAGCTCCTCCCCAAGTTAATTAACAGATAAAAAGTTAAATTATATATAAAACAAAGGCTTAAAAAAGTAATACACACTATTAACACCCCTAATAATAACTATAATATATATTTATATACTAATTACCTATTAAACAACCATCATGAAAATAGAAGCAACATTAGAAAAAATTAAAGAAGCAGTATCAAGAGTCCAAAAAGTTTCAGCTAAAAATTTAAGTTTACCAATACTTGAAAATGTTTTAATTATAGCTAAAGAAAATGTTCTTGTTTTAAGATCAACAAACCTTCATGTTGGTGTTGAAATAAATGTACCTGTAAAAATAGAGAGAGAAGGTGAAATAGCTGTTAAGTTAGATATTTTCGCCCAAATTATTAATTCTCTATCAAGTGAACATAAGGTTACTCTAGAGCTTATTGAAAAAACACTTCACATTAGCACTGAGAAATCTCAAATGGAAATAAAATTATTTCCACATGCGGATTTTCCAACACTTCCTCGTGTTGTGGATGCTGTAGAAATAACGTTACCTATAGAAACTATTATTGATGGAGTTCGTAGTGTTGTTTATAGTGCATCAATGTCTGATATTAAACCTGAAATATCTAGTGTTTATATTTATAGTGAAAATAATGAAATAGTTTTTGTTGCTACTGACTCATTTCGTTTAGCGGAAAAAAGGATTGTTGTTGAGGGTGTTTATACTATTCCAGGAATTATCGTTCCCGTAAAAAATATTCAAGAATGCATCAAAATTTTTACCGGGATAACAGATTCAACAAAATTATTTATAGGAAAAAATCAACTATCAATTCAGTCAGATGATATTTACTTTACCTCACGTATTGTTGATGGAAATTATCCAGACTACAAACAAATTATTCCCCAAGAATCAAAAACTGACGTTATTGTTTTGAAAGATGAACTTATTCAATCACTTCGTTTGGTTAATGTTTTCTCAGATAATTTCAATCAAATTCTTTTAAAAACTGATTCAGAAAAAGGACAAATATGTATTCACTCACGAAACACTGATGTAGGAGAAAACAATACTTCTGTTGATGCCGCTATTACTGGAGAGGGTATTGAAATGTATTTAAATCATAAATATTTATCAGATGCTTTTGCTGCTTTCCCAGGGGATAGTATTACATTTTCTTTTACTGAAAAAAATAAACCTTGTATTGTAAAAGCTGTAGGTGATTCATCTTTTCTTTATTTAATTATGCCAATGAATCGGTAATTTATGGACTTTAATATTAATGAATTTTTAAAAAAAAGAATTAAAGAATACAATACCCCAGAAGATGTTATTACATCACTTTTAAAAGAAGAACTCCCTGGTTTCAAAAAAGATAACATAAGCCTTATGAATGGAAAAATTTATTTAAAAAATATTTCTCCTATACAAAAAACTCATATTAAATTAAATAAAAAAAATATTTTAAGTAAACTAAAAGAAAAAGATATAAGAGTTCGTGATATTATATAGTTATGATAATTCTTGCTGTTGACCCTGGCTATGATCGATTAGGAATAGCTATTCTTGAAAAAAATAAAAAAGAGAAATTAATTTTTTCCGAGTGTTTTGAAACTAATAAGGATGAAAATATTAATATAAGAATGATGCGAATTGGTCAGCGTATAAGAGAAATTATTCACCTATACGAACCAGAGGTACTTGTTATTGAAGGTTTATTTTTCTCTAAAAACACAAAAACAGCTTTAAAAGTAAGTGAATCTAGAGGTGTAATACTATTTCAAGCAAGTGATCTTGGTCTTGATATTTACGAATATACTCCAAACCAAATAAAAGTTGCCGTCACTGGTTATGGAAGATCTACAAAATCAGAGGTTCATACAATGGTGAGTAGGCTTATTGATATTGGAGATGAAAAAAAAATAGATGATGAGATAGACGCTATTGCAATTGGATTAACCTTCTTTGCTAGTCATCGTTTCCAACAAAAAATAGAACAATAAGTCTATTTTTTTTGTTTATTAAACAAGGTAACTATGTATAATAAAAACATGTTTGGTTCACGTAAAATTCAAATTCAAAGACAAAGAGCGTATTTACGTAGGCAACGACTACTTGCTAAAAAACATCGTAAATATATGCGTTTTAGGGATATGAAAACAATTCACCATATTGGAGAAGAGCGTTCTCAAAAAAAACTATCACTTTTGACTCTTCTTTTTATTGCCACAAAAAATAGTATTGTTTCGATATTGTTTGCTCTTAAGGATTTTCTTATTGGGGTCCCAACTTACCTTTCTCTTTTTTTTATGGATGTTAATTATGCGTTAAAAAGTTTAATTTACCCTATAAAAAATAAAATTAGTGAGTCAACAAAAAATACCTCTAAAATTACTACCAACAACATTATGAATAAAAATATTCAACAAAAACAAAACAGCACTCGTCCTGTTCGAGTCTCTCCTCATTCAAAAACACAAAAAAAGAAAAAAACTATTTGGTCACGAGTAAGGTTTGTGATTATTAGTGTTTTTGTACTTGCTCTTATTATTGCTGGATTAGCTTTTACGTGGTTTTTAACGTTAGAAATACCAAGCGTTCAAAATTTTGAAAATAGAAAAATTTCAAACTCAACTAAAATATTCGATAAAACTGGAGAAGTGATGTTGTACGATATTCATGAAAATATTCGCCGAACAGTTGTAGATCTTGAGGATATTGCTCAATCGTCTAAAGACGCAATTGTTGCAATTGAAGATCATACTTTTTATGAACATAATGGTGTTGTTTGGAGATCAACATTCCGTGCGGTAGTGCAAACCCTTATGTCCAAAATAGGTCTCTCTAATCGTGGGACGGCTGGTGGATCAACCTTAACTCAACAAGTGGTAAAAAATACCTTACTTAATAAGGACAAAAGAGTCACACGAAAGGTAAAGGAGTGGGTACTCGCTATGAAGATTGAGCGACGACTAGGAAAAAATGAGATTCTTGAAATTTATTTGAACGAAGCTCCTTATGGAGGAACAGTATATGGTATTCAAGAAGCCTCAAAAAGATTTTTTGGAGTTGCTGCTTCTGAGGTCTCTGTTGCTCAATCAGCATACTTGGCAGCTATTCCTAACCTACCAACATTTTATTCTCCTTATGGGCCAAACAAGGACGCTCTAGATGAACGTCAGAGTACTGTTCTTCGAGAGATGAAGCGATATAGTTTTATTTCAGATGTCCAATACAGAGAAGCCCTAAGAGAAGAAGTCATTTTCTTGCCAGAAGAAGATAATTTTGCTAAATCTCTTCATTTTGTTCAATATATTAGAGCTCAACTAGAGGAAACATACGGAGTAGATATGGTTCAAAATGGTGGATTGCAAGTAACAACATCTCTTGATTATGAGTTACAACAAAAAGCAGAACAAATAATTAAAGAACACGTCGAGGAGGTTGAAGAACCTTATGATGCATCAAATGCGGGACTTGTTGCAATTGAGTCTACTACGGGTCACATCTTAACAATGGTTGGGTCTCGGGATTATTTTGATACTGAAGAATTTGATGGAAACTTTAATGTTGCCCTGGCTGAACGTCAACCAGGTTCAGCATTCAAACCCATCGCCTATGCAGAGGTATTTGAAAAAGGGTATTTTCCTGAAAGTAGTATCTTTGATGTTGAAACACAATTTAACAGCCGCTGTGAAGCAGACGACACGACAAGTGAAAATGGTTGTTATTCTCCAAACAACTATGATTTCAAATTTAATGGACCAATAACATTTCGAAATGCACTGGCTCAATCACGTAACATTCCAGCCATCAAAATCAGTTACCTAGCTGGGGTGGGTAATGTTATCAAAAAAGCTCGAAACCTTGGTATTACATCATTAACTCAAGCTGCCAATTACTATGGATTAGGCTTAGTTCTTGGTGGAGGTGAAGTTTCTTTATTACAAATGACAAGTGCCTATAGTGCATTTTCAAACGACGGTGTATATAATAAACCAACAGGAATCCTAGAGATAAAAGATCTTAGTGGAAATATACTTGAAAAATATGTCTCAAATGAAGAGCGTGTTGTTGAAAAAAATGCAGCACGAATGCTTAATAGTGTTCTCTCTGATAATGTTGCTCGAGCACCACTATTTGGATCACAATCATTTCTTTATTTCGGAGAGAAGTCTGTTGCTGGCAAAACAGGAACAACTAATGACAATCGTGATGCATGGCTTATTGGATATACACCTGACGTAGCAGTTGGTGTTTGGACTGGAAATAATGATAATAGTCCAATGAAAAAAGGTTCAACTATATCAGGTAAGCCTTGGAGAAAATTTATGGATGAAGTGATGAAGAATTATGACAATAGGTCATTTGGTGAGTATGAACTTCCTTCGGACTTTCAAACTTTGCCAAATATGATTCGCGGTGACTGGTATGGTGGAACAACGGTGTATATTGATTCTATTTCAGGAAAGCTCGCAACAAAATTTACTCCCGAGGAGACCAAGATTGCTATACCTCAGCCTGAACCCCATACTATTTTACATTGGATTAATAAATCCAATCCAATAATTCTGGATGACGATAGAGATGATCCACAATACAAGAATTGGGAATTTGCGGTTGCTGATTATACTCAAAGAAAATTAGGTGCACTCTTAAATATCAAAATAAACTTACCAACCGAATTTGATGATGTCCATGGTGAAGAAGAAGAGGTTAAAGAGATTGAAACATTTGATTTTGATATTAAGGGACTTAATGAAGGAAAAGTATATGAACTAGGCGAAGAGATTATCATTGAAATTGATAATCTTGATATAAGAGATAGAGATGTTAGTTTGGTACAATTCTTTATTAATAATTCATTTTCTTCGTCAGATGAATCCACTCCTTTTGAGTACTCTTTCATTCCTGAGCAATTACAATATTTCGAAGAAAATAATATTCTACGGGTTATTGTAACCAGTGAAGAAGGGTCTAAATCAATCAGAGAAATTTCATTTACACTTAATATTTAAAAACAACTCATTGAGTTGTTTTTAAATTATAAATTTGCGCTGTGGTAAACGTTCTGTATATCATCATTTTCTTCTAATAGTTCAATAATATTTTCTAATATTTCTTTTGATGTGTCGTCAATATCCATAGG
>JBLIKX010000013.1:0-21166 GCA_047637555.1 Crocinitomicaceae bacterium | reverse complement strand
GAGCGTTTTTGTACCGCTGTAACTTGTATCAACTGCGTTTCCACTGTTATACGCTGTAATGGTAAGTTCGTTTGAATCTCCCGCATCCATAGTAGCTGTTCCTGTTAGCTTGAGGTAGGTGGCAGCAGCTTCCTGAAAAGAAACAATCTGTCCTCGCCAAGTTACACCTGAGCCAGCACCAATTAGAGCAGTAGTTGCTTCAAGGTTTGAGCTAATAGAGTTTACAAGGTTGAGCCCACCTGAGAGACGTCCTGAAGTGTTTCCAAAATCTTCTGTTTCAGTAAAGCTCCCTCCCCATGTATTTTCATAACCGCCAAATCCTCCAGCTGCAACAAAGGCACCGATAGTTATTTGGTTTGTGGTACCGGTTGTGATTACTCCTGACGTTACTGTTTGATCAAGGGCTGTTGTGAGACCTGTTTCCGAGTTTGTAGACACGGAGCCAATGACGCCCTGTCCGCTGAACTCATAGATATGCAGTCCAAGTACATCTGCGATTGCAACAGAAGTAAGCGTTATTGAGGTTTCAGTACCATTTGATACTTTATAAAAAATAGCCTGTGAAGGAAGAGTTATTGATTCGCTAATAGCTATAGACCATCCAGCTGGAATATTGAAACCAACCGCAAGGTTTGTTGCTCCAACTGCAACTAAAAGATTACCTGATGTTGGTGCTGCATCAAAGATTGTTGTAACAGTTGTTGCACCTGCCGCTGAGTTACCCTTGCTTTGCACAAAGGTGCCTGCCTCTGTCTGGTGCGCAAATATTGTAACAAACAAAAGAAGTACAAAAACTCCGAATAAAATTGTATTTCTCATTTGATATTTCTCATTAATTTAATAGTTATCCCAAGTACCTTTTTAGGTTATATAGGTACCACTATTATATCATATTTTTTTAAAAAAATAAGTTATAAAACATACAAAGTAGAAATATGTAAGATGTGTTTATTTTTTTCTTTCATTCATTAGAATATTTTCTATGTTGCTATATAAGTAAAAAATACCACCATGCGTGATACCTTTCAACTAATTTTCTGTAGAAATACTTACCAATATACACCATGTCCTTAAATACGATATAGCTTACTTTTACTTTAATTTTTCTGTATATTATCTTTGAGTTAATCGTAAGTTTGAGGATAGATAGTCAAGTTTTAATATCTTAACTATATACATATTTTGCAATATAGTTTTTTTGTTTGATAAGGCAAAAGTACGATGACCATTTTCTCCTGTTTCCCAAGTTCCCCTGAAGAAAAAGATTTATTAATATCTTTCTATATAGACTTACTTATGTATCATTAAAATAAGTGCTCGTGGGACGATGGGGAAAGGATTTATTCTATGAATTCTCATTGTTTCTATTTACTAAATTATACTTCATTTTTTGTTCATGATGATATTTTGAGATATTGCAACATTTCATCATATACCAGCCTTCTTATCTTGTTTGCAGTTTGCTTTTCTTCAAAAATCTTAACGATTTTTATTTCATTATCTTTTGCCAGAATTTTTTATTTTGATATGTAAGCTTTAAAGGAAAGTGATTAATTTTCTTGCGTAAATTTTGTATTTCATATTTTTAGTATGGTTTAGATTGATAATGGGTATTTGTTGACAATAGTATATTTATATAATAATTTAAAAGTAAGTAAAAATTAAATCATAAAAAAATGAAAGAAATAAATCAAATTATTACCAATAAAGTTAGGAGTCCAGCTTTCAAAGTAATTAATAAATATTACCTTAATATTACCAGGTTCTTATTTATAGGAGTAGCTTTTGTAGTAATCATTTTTGGTTCTTTAGGAGTTTTTAATTTCATTTCAAGTTTCAGCAGTAATAAAAAAAAAGCATAGAAACTAATTCCTGATTTGAGCTTACTTCGGTTGGCTCTTTTTATTACAAAAAACTAGAAATCACCTAGTCCCTTATATTTCCTGATATTATCTACTTTTTTCAATATCAATGTTTATTACAGCTACAAGCCTTCATTACAATTGCTTTATTTTTTTTCAAAAATTAAAGGTTTCATCAATTGAGAGTTGGGAAGTGATTACTATGTAAGGATAGTATAGGCGTATTGAGCTTCCTTTCACTGGCATTTAATAAAGATACCTAACGGTTATTCTTAAAAGTCTTCTTAACTTTATTCGTCAGAATAAATGTATATGGTGTGTCCCATTTAATATCCACGCTCGAATTTCTCTAAGATAGGTGAGTAAATATTTAAGCGTCTACAGTTATAGGTGGTTAGTATTATTGAGTGTTGTATTTTACTACTGACTATAATTTCTAACCCTGTTATACTTAAGCCATGAAAAAAATAACTATAGTCTTAGGAACTGCTCGAGAGAAGAATTTCTCACAAAAAATATCAAAAATAATTCTAGACCACTTAAAAAGTAAAGACTTAGATATTCAGTTTATTGATGTAAAAAACTTTTTATTTGGCATGACAATAGCAGGTTCTGGAGAAAAAGAACCTGTAAAATCTTGGGCTGATGTTATCTCGGAGAGTGAAGGAATTATTTTTGTTTGTCCAGAGTATAACCATTCTTACCCTGGAGAACTTAAGATACTAATTGACTCTCTTTATGATGAATACAAAGGAAAAGTGGCGGGAATAGTGAGTGTATCAGCAGGGCAATTTGCAGGTGTACGTGTGATGGATAATTTAAGTAGCCTTCTACATATCGTTAATTTCAAAGTAGCAACAAAAGGTGTGAATGTAGCAGATGTTCAAGGAGAAATTGACGTGGAAAAGATAAAAAAACATACAGATGGAATGCTGGAAAATATGAAATCAATATTTACCAGTTAACACTATATTGAATCAAATTGGCTTGAACTAGCCACAGTCCGCAGGGAATATTGACAAATAAATATATTTGTAATTTAATAGTCTACAGAGTAGGCTATTAATTCGCCTAAAAAAAGTTTAACTAAAAAATAAGAAAACATGAAAAAAGTCTTAAGCACTATCGCATTGTTAATTATAGTAAACTTAATATATTTAAAATTTTCTCAAACTATCAATCAAAACAAGTCTGTCTTTATATTAGAAGAGGTGATAAAGATACCTATTGATTTGTTTATTCCTGAAATAGAAAAATTTACTATTTATTCAGGTTCATTGGAAAGTCTTGTGGACAGAAAATTTATTTAGCTAGATATCATATCTCTTGTTCATATCATTTATCTTAAGAACATAGATTATAAAAATGGTATATATGATGTTGTTAAACAAGTAAAATTAGAATAAACGATAAGTCACTTAATCAACTAAGTGGCTTTTTTATTCTAAATAATACCGTCGAAAATTATCAAAGCTTGCGAAAATTTTGTTTTTTTCATGCCAGACTGCTTTATTTAATGAAAAAATTGTTATCGATCGCGGTAACATTTTGCTAGTGATGTCAGTGTAGTAGTAGACTACGCTATTGGTATTTTTTATTTAATACAATCTATTGAATATAGTAATTCTACTACAAGCTCAATTAATAGATTTCATACTTCCATGATTGCTATAAATAATTATATTGATACTCTATGATATAATTTTTTTATGGACAAAACATTCAGTGAACGAGTAGTTGAGGCAGCACTTTCTATACCTCCAGGTCACGTAGCAACCTACGGAGATATTGCACGTGTGTGTGGTGCTGGTGGACAAGCTGCGCGTAGTATTTCAGGAATTTTAGGTCGTGCATACAAAAAGGGAATAACAAATATTCCTTGGCACCGTATCGTTTATAGCGGAGGAAGGGTATGGATGAGTAATGTGCATAGTTCTGAAAGAATAAAACTCTACAAAGAAGAGGGTATAGAGGTAAATGAGAAGGGGTATATTCAGGATTTTATAAGTATTAGATATAGTTTCTAAGACAGATGTAATTAGTAAAAAATCTAAGATAATATTATTTGACTTTCAAAACAATATTTTATTAGCTCAAGTACAATTATGATGAAATGATATTAAGGTCATATCTAAAATTATAGACTAAAGATGTTTAAAAAAATATAAACACCAAAGAGTTATCTGGATATCTCTTAAGTTAAAAAATTACTACGACTTTGATAAGTATAGCTCTGTTGATGATGAAGAATATATCTAAGAAGATACAATTTTTAATGAATCAACAGATACATAAGAGTCTATTGATACAAAGATCCAAGAAACAACTTTAGGTGACGATACCGAGGTATTATCAGATAAGGATGCTGACGAAGCATCAGTCTTGGTAAATATTGAGATAGTTGCTGGAATAGCAGGAGAAACATCAGGAGAATAGCTCACTCAAAAAAACCTTTAAGGTTTTTCTTTTATATTTCTTGGAAAAAAGGAATAATTTTGGCATAGTGTAACTAATGAAGAATTCTAAAAAAATCTCAATTTTTTGGTTTAGGCGTGATTTACGCCTTGAAGACAATCATGGTCTTTTTCAAGCCCTCTCTGGAGATTATCCTGTACTTCCTATTTTCATTTTTGATTCAGAAATACTTGAAAAACTTCCAAAGAATGATCACCGCGTTACTTTTATTCACAAGCAGCTAGAAAAAATAAATAAATTTTTAAAGGAAAAATATAAGAGCTCCTTGTCTGTATACTACGGTAAGCCAACTGAAATTTATAAAAAATTGGTGCAAGAGTTTGATATAGATGCTGTATACACTAATCGTGACTATGAACCTTATGCAAAAAAACGAGATCTTAATGTAAATGAAATTTTGAAACAAGTAGATGTCGATTTCAAAACTTATAAGGATCAAGTTATTTTTGAAAAATCCGAAGTCGTTAAGGGTGATGGAAAGCCTTATGTAGTTTATACACCGTACATGAATCGCTGGCGTGCGACATTTAATAAAGAACCCGATCTTATTGAATATAATACTGATATTAAAAACTATATTTCAGATATGACCTTATCTTTTCTTTCATTGGCAGATATGGGTTTTGAAATTTCGACCCTAGAGGCTCCATATCTGAATACAAGTTTAGATATACTTGATAATTACGAAGAGAGACGAAATTTTCCTTCCTTAAACGCAACAAGTCATATAGGCCCTTATTTACGTTTCGGAATAATTGGAATTCGATCTCTTGTTAAAAAAGCCCTTTCCTCTGAAGATGATACTTATTTAAAGGAACTCATTTGGCGAGAATTTTTTATGCAGATTATATGGCATTTCCCACATACTCAACATCAGGCGTTTCGAGAAAAATATGATATGGTTCCATGGCGTGAAGCTCCAGAAGACTTGCAAAAATGGAAGAATGGGCAAACAGGGTACCCTATGGTTGACGCTGGTATGCGTGAGTTAAATGCAACAGGGTATATGCATAATAGAGTACGAATGGTGGTAGCGAGCTTTCTATGCAAGCACCTTTTGATTGATTGGCGAGAAGGAGAACGTTATTTTGCCGAGAAACTTTTTGATTACGAGCTATCATCTAATGTAGGGAATTGGCAATGGGCTGCTGGATCCGGTGTTGACGCAGCGCCTTACTTTAGAGTTTTTAATCCAGAAACACAGTTTAAGAAATTTGACAAAAACGGTGAATATGTCCGCACATGGGTACCAGAATATTTTGGTATTGGATATGTAACACCAATGGTTGAGCACAAGTTTGGGAGAGAGCGGGCTATTGAGACATATAAAACTGCTTTACAAAATTATGAATAAATATATTACATTATTTTTTAAAATTTAATTCTCAGTCTAGACCTTATTATCTTTTGGAATATGGTGGTTATTTTTCTCAGATGATATTTACTTAGATTATGCTGGCCATCTGGGATGATGTTCGAATTTTTGTAAAAGAAAACTAATGTAGAAAGAAGAACCCTAACACTCCTAAAAATCTATACCCAGCATAAACCTGATGGAAATCGTCATGACCAATTAAACAAAATACTCTATTTTTACATCTTAAGGAAAGAGTTTCCTATAAAGAAATACATCTAGTTCTTTTGTTTATATAAAAAAACCTATTTTTTAGGTTTTTTTGTTGAGCGACACACCTTACTACAATAAATTATATCATTCCAAATACCTCGCAATTTCCACTTTTTACGATTATAAAATAGACGTTCACATCTTGGACATATTTTTGATTCACTGGAGTGTGCGATAAAATGCTTTGGCTTTTTCTGCATAATCCTTTTTTTCTTGAAGAGTAAATTTTTTGGCACGAGCAGTTACAAAATGCATTCTACCGTTAGTAATAAGTTCATCTAGATTATCTATAATCATTGTCCAGTATAATGCATCCCATACCTTGGCCCATTGGTTGTCTTTGTAATCACTCATTTTTTTAACATAATTTGATCCACTTATATACGGTTTAGTCGTCATAAGCCCTTTTTGGGTACTTTGAGTCATTCCATAAACGTTAGGTACCATAACCCAGTCGTAGGCATCAATATACATTTCCATAAACCAATTATATATCTGTTTTGGATTTAATCTACAAAGAAACATAAAATTACCGAGTATCATTAAGCGTTCAATATGATGTGCATAGCCAGTGTTGAGAGTTTTTATGATCGTGGTATCAATTGGATTTATTCCGGTGGTTCCGTCGTACCATTTTTTGTTCATGTTATTAATATGATTCCATTGGTTTTCTTTTCTTAGGGAGTTACCATGATATTCGTAGGTCATACGTATAAATTCTCGCCAACCAATAATTTGGCGTATAATTCCTTCTGTATTATTCAAAGGTATTTTATGCTCTTCGGTATATTTTAGTACTTCACCAATAATTTCCATCGGTGTGATAAGTCCAATATTCAAATAAGGAGAGAGTATACTGTGATACAGTTGACTTCGGTCTTTTACAATAGCATCCTCATAATCACCAAAGAGATATAAGCGTTCACTGCAAAATTTTTTTAGTACTACTTGAGCTTCGTCTCGAGTAACCGCGTATGAAAAGTTTTCTATTTTTCCATAGTTATTGGGAAAATTTTCTTCAACGTACTTAATAGCCTCCTGTATAAAGTCATTATTATTTGATGTTGGGTCGGATGGAATTTCAGAGTAATGAGATTGAGGAATTTTCTTTCTGTTTTCATCATCAAAGCTCCATTTACCTCCTATGGGTTTATTATCAAAATCCATCAAGATATTTAGTCGTTTACGCTGAAATTTATAAAACTCTTGCATAAATAATTTCCCATTTTTAAGATATTCTACATTATCTTGTTTTGAATTAATAAATAATGGGGAAGTCAGAAATTCAATATTAGGAACAATACGCTTAATCCTACGTTCTAATAAATAGTCTGTAGGATCTACGCAAACAATATTTTTATTATTAATTCCTTCTAGAATATCAACGATGGTTTTTTCTACGTTATGCTCAATATAGTGAACTTTAATATTTTTTGTTTCTAGTTCATATTTGTATGCTTGCATACTTGCTCTATGAAGTATGAGTTTTTGTTTATGGAATTTGAGGGGGTTGTGTTTATCACCAAAAAATAAACTATCCTCAATCAGATAAACGATATCTGTATGTTCTAGGACCGGATTATGAGGAAAGAGTTGATGTGGGAAAATAAGACCTATGGATTTCATAGGTCTTATTATACTTCTTTTTCATATTTAATTAAGTTTTAGGAGTTCTAGTACTAAACGAGCTTTGTCTTTAGTTGCTGCAAATTCTTCTGGAATGTTTTCTACTATTTCCTTTCTCTTATTAAACTCAATTTCATAGGGACTATGTAAATCAATTTCTTCAAAAATTAATTTTAGTAATCCTTTATTCCCATTATGTTTGGCTGAGACAATTTCCTTGAATTTTTCATGGTAATTTTCTTTTATATACAAGGTAACCCACGTAGTCTGGTTTTCCATAATATCTCCAAATAGGGCCTTACCACTATTTTCATCAATACAGTCAATAATATCATCACGTATTTGAAACAACAGTCCTAGTTCTTGCATCACGGGAGTAAGAACTTCCATACACTCATCTGAATACTCTTTAGAATTCATATAACCCAGGCGTGCCGGACTGGTAAAGGTATACCAAGCTGTTTTTAGTTCGTGACGAGCAAGAATTTCTGAACGAGGCGTCTCTCCTAAGGGTTGATTCATTCCAAACGAATCCAAATATTGACCACGAATGGTTCGTTGGATCATTTTTCTAAATTCTTCAAAAACCTTAGGCGGAAGTAATGCTGCCTTGGCCATTGATGCAGCAAGGAATACATCACCAAGCAATAAGGCAATATCTGTTCCAAGATGATTATTTTCGTGGCTAAATTGCTGCGTTGCTATGTGCATGGTTGGTGAACCACGACGTACTTCTGACTCATCCATGATGTCATCATGGATGAGTGCAGCTAAATGAAATAATTCTGAGGCAATGCATAAATTCATTAGTTTTTCTTCGTCATAATTTTCTGCAAAAAAATGAATAAGAAAGGGACGAATTCTCTTACCTCCTTTTGTATAACTTAAAACAATAGATTTTAATGGATCATCTAATTTCGTAGTAGCAGGGTGAAAGTCCCTTTGTTCTTTGAGGATATCTTTAATCTCTTTTTCAAAATCTTTGTTAAATAGTTCTTTGAAATTATTTATTTTTTCTTTAATGGTCATGTGATAGAGTAGAAGTTAATTATATGTCAAATTATACCACGTACCAACAAACTGAATATCAAAATGATCTTAATTATTGTAAACAGTTTATTTTTTCATTTGGTTCAAACTATGCCCTTGGAACACGGTTATTTAAAAGACAGATACGTGAGGCGACTATTTTCTTTTATGCTTTTGTTCGTTATGCCGATGAGATCGTCGATAACCCTAACGAGACGGTGAATGGTCAAACTCATAGTACCATTGATGAATTTATCGCTGAGTGGGAAGAAGTTATAGAAAAAGGTCCAACAAAAAAAACGCATCAAATACTCCGTTCAAATTATTGGTTGTTTAAAATTTATGATATACCATTTGATTATACTTTTGATTTTCTCTTGGCAATGAAACAAGACTTGACCAAAGAGCGATATAAAACATACCCAGAGCTTGAACAATATATGTGGGGTTCTGCGTCCATTGTCGGTCATGTTATGACTTTTATTGTTGGGTATCGTGATAAGACCGCCTTTGATCACGCAAAAGCTCTAGGAGAGGCAATGCAGCTAGCAAATTTCTTGCGTGATATAGACGAGGATTATGTAAAACGCAATCGTATCTACATGCCGCAGGATCATTTAGCAACATTTGCTGCTACAGAACAGATGATCCACGACAGGAAAATGACACCCGAGTTTCATAATTTTCTCAAACAATATGTAGAGAAAAATGAAAAATTATTTCAGTTAGGAATTAATGGAATTAAATACTTAAAATCAGGAAAATTCTCAATTTTATTAGCCTCACGTATGTATAGAGAAAATATTAGAATTTTGAAAAAACGCGAGTATAATATTTTTGAATCTAAAATTCGATTAACGAATCGGCATAAGTTTTGGATGTTAATTTCTACAACATTGATGTATCCAATTTGGGTACTAAAAAAATAAACTGAAAGGTTTATTTTTTGCTTTCAGACAACTAATATTTTTATTAAAGTTAACCCAATAATTAATAAAAATAATTTTATTAAAAGTATTACTACTTTTTTTAGATTACTTGCATTGATTGTTTATGTATTACATTTTTTCATTTCTCACGAGATATCTCATTATTAGAGATTAATAGCCCCGAATTGATACTCTTTTTGTTTCTGAGCAAATTTTAATTTATGGTGTACCTCAAGAACATAATATAAGTTTCATTATAGGGCCATAGATTTGAATTAATTGGTTATGATTATTTTAATAGCGAAGCTTATAATATTAAGTAATATCAATGAAAATGGTATTGATCTTGTATACGACATATTGAGATAAATCTTATTGATACGGTATACTACAATCATGAAAAGAAAACGACTTATTAATATTTCGCGACCACGGTTTTGGATTTACGTATTAGGAACTTTTATGGTGGGAGTTATTGCGGCAGGTGACCCACGATTACTCGATTTAGAAACATTAATAATCCTTGGGACTTTGTTTTGGTTTTTTACCTATCCTGCGAATTTGATGATATATGGAGTGAACGATATTTATGATTATGAGACTGATAAACATAATCCTAAAAAGCTTGAGTATGAGGAATTGGTAGAACTAAAAGATCAAAAGGCCCTATGGTGGAATATTGCGTTATGGATCATTCCCTTTTTTGTTGTATTGTTTTGGTTAAATTGGCAGGCATCTCTTGCGTTCTTTATTTTTAATTTTGCCTCTGTTTATTATTCTGCGACACCGATTCGAGCAAAGGCTAATCCGCCATTAGATATTATTTTCTCATCCATTATTTATATTTCACCAGTTGTAGTTGGGTTTCTTGCTACAGGAAATACGAATATTTCATGGATGGGTGTTGTTGGGGGATTGTTATGGGCATCAGCTATGCAGACCTATTCTGCGGTTCCAGATATAGAAGCTGATACAAAGGGTGGCGTGAGGACTCTCGCGACCGTACTAGGGCAAAATAGGGCTCTGTGGTTCTGTTTTATCGCCTATCTATCAGCAGCAATCATTGGATATATACACCTCGGTATTATTCCTGCAATCCTAGGGTTAGTATATTTAGGCATGGTTTTTTATACGATTATTAACCCAACTAAATCATTTTGGGTTTACAAAAAATTCCCGTTAGTTAACACCGCTTTTGGTATGATTTTATTTTTCTTATTAGTAGCAAATTTTATTAAATAATATGAAAAAAGAAGATACAATTGAAATCACTGAAGAAATAAAAAATATTCTTAAAATAAGAAATGACTTTCATGATTATGAAATAAATTTGAGATCACAGTTATTTTTTGCTCAAAAAAGTTTTTTTCAAGTAATATCTGGTTTGGTATTAGTTATAATTGGTATTTCATATACAAGCTTTAGCTTATTAGAAATAAATTTTGTAATAGTCTCTTTTATTTTTGGTATATTAGCATTAATTTTTTCTATTAGTTACGGTAGAGAATCCATTGACTATAGGGATAAGATGCTAAGAATAGAAAAAGAGAAGTTAATTGAAAAAACAGATTTTGCACTAAATAATATAATTATCTCAATTAAATCTGATAGTAATGATATCTTTGATCATGATGAGAAAGTGTCGGATATTCCACAAATAAAATCACCACTTAACTATATAGGAGAAATAATTGTACTCTTTTTCTTTCTCTCTTTAGGTTTTTTGTTCTTTGCATTTATTTCAAAAGAATTTGATTTTGGTTTAATATCTATTCAGACAGCCGTACTGCTTTTATTTATTTATGTTATTAGTTTTAAAAATTGGATTTTAAAATTATCTGATTTTTTAAGTACAGATTTAAAAAAACCACCACTAACGTAATGGTTTTTTTAGTGTATTAAATAAACCTAAGAGTAAAATTTTTCCAAAGATTACTCCTATAATAGCTGGAAGCCATAGGTTGTAGCCTGCATTAACTCCTGTCCAGAGAAAAATAGAAAGCAATAATGATAATGATCCAATCCAAACAATATTTCTATTTTGGATCTTTTTATTTTTTAAAATAAATCGGAGAATAGTATAGGCTATCGTTCCTGAGATAATCCACCCTAAAAAATTCTGCAAGGGAACATCAAACCACAATCCACCATTAGTATATTCCCATAGTCCGCGTGCAACGGCTCCAGGATCTAAAATAATATCAGCAGCCAGGAGAATTCCGAGGTAGACGAGAAATCGTGCCCAGTTTTTTTTAAACCATATTTGTGCTAATAACCATGCACCAATAACGAGTGGGCTCCATGCGATAAATACGGTCCACGGTGTCGTCCCAAATAATTGATATCCAAACGGCATACTGTATTCAAATGGAGAATAAGGGAAGCCAGTATGAATCCCAATTGATTCAATAATCAGAGCAAATATTCCTAAAGAAATAACTGCAATCACTCCACGGCGTCCATATATTTTCCACATTGCATAAAATGCAGGTAACGAAATTATTAGTACAGCGATAATGGAACCAATTTCTACAAATTGCTCAGGAGGAATAAAACTCATAATTATTCCTATAGTGAAAAAAAATGATGATACTCCTACTAATGTTAATTTCTGCCAATTTATATTAACCATTCAAATCTGATAAAGGGTTCGGATGCTTGATCCCTTCTAATCGCTTATACATTAACTCCGCTGATATCAAACAAATTGGCATTCCAATTCCTGGATTGGTTCCTGCTCCAACGTAAAATAGGTTCTTTACTTTTTTAGATTTGTTTCCAGGTCGCAGTAATGTTTGTTTTAAGGTATGTGCCATTCCTAGTGCGGTACCTTTGTAGGCATTAAAGTCTCGCCCAAAATCATCTCCCCAATATGAACGTTCATAAACGATAGATTCCTCTAAGTCAGGTAAATCAAGGTCATCTTTCATCATTCCGATAACCTTGTCACGGTATATTTTTTTCATTTCCTCAGTCACGGTTACTCCTGCTGCAATTGGCACTAGCGTAAACAAGATATCACAACCATCTGGTGAAATGTTTGTATCTGTTTGTGTTGGTTTACAGACATAGTATGACGGATCTGTTGGTAATTGTGGTTTATCAAATAATTCTACAAAATTAGCTTTCCAATCCTGTGCAAATCGTAGATTATGATGGGTTAGATTTGGTACTTCTCTGTCCAAGCCTAAATACATAATAAATGCTGACGGCCCCATTACTGCTTTATCCCAATATTTTTCTGGATAGGTTTGATGCTTTCGTTCCGCGATGAGTTCTGTTTCGGTAAAATGTAAATCGGCATTCGAAATAATATAATCTGCATTTAAGATATCTCCATTTTCTAATCGTACACCGGTGGCAATTTTATTTTCAATGATGATCTCTGAAACTCCTGTTTCTGTATGAATCGTTGTTCCGTGTTTATCGTTCATTGATTTTATTGAATCAATGATGGTATAGATTCCCCCTTTTGGATAGTACACGCCATAATTAAAATCAATAAAGTTCATTATGTTATATAAGGCTGGAGTTTTCTTTGGCTCTGATCCCAGAAATACCAATGTATATTCAAGAATTTTTTTAAGGCGGTCATCTTTGAACCATTTATTTAAATAGTTTTCCATAGTCTGAAGAGGGTTCATATGACGACCTTCTTTCATGAGTTCCCATTTAAAGAAGTCAGCAATTGAATCATAATTTCGGTACATAAATGATTTCTTTGCCATTGCATATTGTTTACCAGAAATCTCCAGATATTTTTTAATCTTTGGAGTTACTCCAGGTTCAAGTTTTTCGAGCGTTGGTAAATCTTTCTCTAGGTCAGAATAAATATCAACAACAGGGAAATCTGCATCTCCAGGAAAGAATACCTTATATGAAGGTCCAAGTTTTATAAGCTCTAAATGTTTATTAATATCCTCTTCCATTAAATCATAAAAATGTTCAAAAATGTCTGGCATCAGATACCATGATGGACCCATATCAAAGGTATACCCTTCAGCGGTAAATATATTTGCCCGTCCTCCAATTTTTTCATTTTTTTCTAAGATCGTCACTTCGTATCCACGTTTTGAAAGGAGAGCTGCTGTTCCTAATCCTCCAATTCCTGCACCAATGATAATTACTTTTTTAACGTTATTCATGTTTTGTATAATAGCATGTTAAAGTAAAGCAATGAAGAAAATTATCATAACGGGAGGTTCAGGATTCCTCGGAACTCAGATCATAAATAAACTGTTGTCGATTGGCGAGTTTGAGATTGTTATCGTAGATATTTTCCCTCCTCGTCAGAGTAAAAAAAATGTTTCTTTTTTCAAGAAAAATCTAGCTGAAAATTTTGATCAAGAAACAGAATATCCAGAATTAAAAAATCCGTTTGCAGTTATTCATTTGGCGGGGAAAAGTATTTTCGGACGATTCACTGATGAGCACAAACAGGCAATTTGGGACTCACGCGTGAATGGATCCCGTCACTTGGTTAATTTGTTGAAACGCAAAAGTTATAAACCTCAATCTTTGGTTGCTGCGTCTGCTGTAGGATTTTATGGTAATCAACCAGGAGAAGTTCTTGTTGAGTCATCAGAAAGAAAGAACTATTATTTCCTGTCTGATGTTGTTAAGGCGTGGGATGAAGAAAACCTACAATCTCAAGAGTATGGAATAAATGTGACATGTATTAGAAATGGCCATATTATTGGAAAGGGTGGAATACTGGCCGAGGTAGCATCAATGTTTAATTTCGGTGTTGGTGGAATATTAGGATCGGGATCAGAATATTTTCCATGGATTGATATTCGTGATCTCGTAGATTTGTACGTGAAATGCGCTATTGATTATGACAGTCCTTTAATAATAAATGGAGTCAGCACAACCAGCGAAACCCAAGAAGATTTTGCGCGCGCCATTGGTGCGATTAAAAATACTAAATTTTATATTAATATCAGAGAATGGATGTTGTCGTTAAAATTTGGTGATTTTGCTCAGGAAATGTTGGTAAACCAACATGTTCAATCAGAATATTATCAGGATATTCCATTTACCCCAGAGCACACTAATTTACCTGATGTTGTCGCATATTATTTAAAGCAGAATTGATTTCTGTTTTTATTTTTATACTAATTATTGTACAATTAAATTATGACTATTTTACATAAATTAGAGTGGCGTTACGCTACAAAGAAATTTGATTCAGAAAAGCAAGTTTCAGAGGAGAATATTACCGAGTTATTAAAAGCAATGAATCTAACAGCATCATCGTATGGTTTACAACCATACGAATTTATCGTCATTAAAAATCAAGAATTACAAAATACCCTTATGAGTGCCTCATATGACCAGTCACAAGTAGGCGATGCATCTCATGTTATTGTTATTGCTGCTAAAACAAAAATGACCGAGTCTTATATAGAAGAATACATCGCTTACATGGCAGAGTTACGAGAAAAAAACATTGAAGAATTGAAGGGATATCGTGACATGATGGTGAATACTATAAATAGTATGACTGATAAGGAATATAGCACATGGGCACAGAAGCAATGTTATGCCGTACTAGGAACTCTTTTGTTGGCTGCAGCAGACTTAAAAATTGATGCGTGCCCAATGGAAGGATTTGATAATAAAAAATATAATGAATTATTAGATCTTGATTCAAAAAATCTCCACGCAACGCTCGTCATACCTGTTGGATATAGATCAGTAGACGACGATACACAACATGATGCAAAAGTCCGCCGACCATTAACTGAAATCGCTAAATTAGAATATAATAAATAACCACCCTAAGAAGTGGTTTTTTTATTTATTAATTAACGCATTGTCTAATTTAAATCTAATACATTAAAAAATAATTGGTTTTTCTTTGTAGGGCTAATTACACTATCATTAATCAGTTTTGTGTCTTTATATTTTAACAAGTAAGGGCTCGGGACTTCTGCTTCTACAATTATTTGATCTCCAACAAAAAGATCAAATGAAGATATTAATCCATCCTTATTTTCGCTTAAGACCTAAGGTATTCTTTTATAGATCAGCAAATTTTTCTCTGATAGCCATCAAATGACTAAGTTGTTTCATAAATTTTACAAATTTATTTTAGTTTTATTTTATAAAAATTTACCCAAATATTTTCTCTTACAGAAAAATTAATAATTTTCTATATTGCTTCTCTGAGATAAATTGACTCTAAAAAAATGATATATGAGTTAAGTGTCTTCATAGAATGTGCTGTTTGAGAAAATAGATGAATATTTAGATATCTATTTGGATCAATACTGATATTAATAATTACAATTTGAAAATCACCATCAAAAGAATTGTATGTGTTCTTATATTTTTGATCGTGTATATATAAATTATTTTAATATTTTAAATTATAAAAAACTCTCGCAATTATGAGATGGCTATGCTAAAGTTAAAAGGATTTTGGAACTGGTATATATGTACATAGATTCTATAAAATCAATTTAGAAACATAATTAATGTTCTATTATAGAATAGGCATATACAAAAAAAGAAATGAACGAACGAGAAATGCACCAAGGAGATTGGAATTGTTGCGAATGTAACGGAGATATTAAGGAATTACCATTCAACCCACGTAATACCGACGACCTAAAATGTCGAGACTGTATGTCAAAAGGACGACCAGCTCGAGAAATGTTCGAAGGTAATTGGAATTGCGCGGATTGTAATGCAGAAATCACTGCACTGCCATTTGATCCAGCAACGGTTGATAGCATCATATGTCGTGACTGTCACATGAAAAACAAACCAGCTCGACGTGAAAAAGAAATGGTAGAAGGAGATTGGAAATGTATGGACTGCGATAAGGAAATCACATCATTACCATTCAATCCACGAGATCCTGAAACAGTATCTTGTCGAGATTGTTTCCAAAAATAAAAAACCTATTAGGTTTTTTATTTTTTGGTATACTCTCTTTATATGAAAAAATATTCAAAATTTTTACTCCCAGCAGTTATTCTTGTTTTGGTGGTGGTATCAGTATTAGTTAACCGCAAACAAGATACTCAACTCACTGATCTGACTGATGTAGTGGTTTCTGACGCGGGACAGTTTTGTTTTCTTTATGAACAAGAAGGTGTTTCATACGAAAACGAAGAAGGGAATCTTGTACAATTATTTGATAGAGAATCTGTTCAATTTTCAGAATTAAATGATGTAACCGTTACAGGTACTCATGATATTTTACCTGCAGAAAAAGATAGTAATCGAGCAACATTCTTTGGTGTTCAGCGAGATGGTTATATTAATGTTATTGCTACTGCTAATGCAAAAGGTGAGACTTGGCAAGAGCAACGACTCTATCAGATAGATGGTGATAAGTTATTTGTAGGTTATCAAAAAGTATACCTTCCACAATATCAGGACGAGAACGGTATATACTTTTATGAAGATTTAAACAATATTGCCTTTGATACTGATGAATTTTTTCTCAATAAAGTTGATTGTTCTAATATTAAAAATTAATTCCAGATATAAAAGCGATATACGCTTTTTTCTTTTATCTAAATAGTTTTTCTTTAAGCAATATAAATATGAAAATCAATTAGTAACAAATATTTTTTAATTTTTTTAGATATTTTGAGTAGATTTAAAGATATATTGTTAATACTCGGCGCTGAATCACACGTCACCTTTAATACTTTTATTAATGAAGGAAACATTTCACTTTTATCATCGTATTGGAAATTATTAGATGATGTTGTCTATCATGAAATTAAAAATTTAATTAACATTACTGAAAATATTTCTAATGTGATTTTTATAAATCTCCTTTCAATACAACAATGAGACCTTTCTACTATCACTTCGGTCAGTCTCAAAATTTAGAGTTAGCGACAACTCATCCCGATAAGGGATTTATGACCTTAGCACACTATGACAGTACTTCTAAATTATAAGTATTAGATAAAAATTCACGTAAATTAATATAGTAGTACCCAAAAATTATATACTCTTGATTTTAGAATTAATAGCTCAGTTTATCAGAGCTGCTAAAGTCAAGGCATGTTATTACTCTGTAGTAAAATTCAAAATATTTCCCTGTTTTATGGACGTTTTACTCAAGTTATATTTTTTGATTTTCAGGGTTATCTTAAATACAATAAAGCAAAAAGAAGTAGGTTCTAATTATTTGTGTACTTACAAAGAATCCTCAGAATAATATCAATATTAACAAGGTATCTCACGGGGCTTTTTTTGTTGGCAAATTTATGTAGAATACTCCCTATGTCAAATAATGGATCTATTTTACGTTTTGAAGACGTAACATTTAAATACTCAGTAGTACACACTATTTTGGATGAAGTAAACTTCTCTCTTCGTCGTGGTGCTAAAATTACCCTGATGGGTCAAAATGGTGCAGGGAAGTCATCACTTTTTAAAATGATCATGGGTGAATTAGAAATTAACGATGGAGAAATCCACACAGCTCAT
This sequence comes from Crocinitomicaceae bacterium, assembly GCA_047637555.1. Lineage (GTDB taxonomy): Bacteria > Patescibacteriota > Minisyncoccia > Phycocordibacterales > UBA1006 > UBA1006. The sequence goes on along the minus strand of JBLIKX010000013.1, from coordinate 3,155 downwards.
AAGGCAAAAATTGCTATTGCTCGTCAGGTTATTCCACATGATCAATTAGATCTAACCTTGCGAGAGTATTTTCAAGGTCAATTTGAAGAAACTATTTATGATATTGATCCACGAATCGACAAGGTTTTAGAGGCAGTAAATTTAAAAGCGAACAAAGAGCAGTTAATTAATGATTTCTCTGGAGGTCAGCAAGCACGGATTCTTTTGGCTTCTGCACTTATTCAAGCTCCAGATATTCTTTTATTAGATGAGCCAACAAATAATCTAGATACTGATGGTATTAACCATCTGACTGAATTTTTACGTGACTATAACAAAACGGTGATTGTAATTAGTCATGATGCTGAATTTCTGAATGCATTTTCAACCGGAGTTCTTTATTTAGATATTTTTACACAAAAAATTGAACTTTATACAGGTAATTATCATGATGTGGTAGAACAAATTGGTGCACGTGTAGTCAAAGAAAAAAGTAAAAATGCGCGTTTGGAAAAAATCATTCAAGAAAAAAAGGATAAGGCTAACTTCTTTGCAAACAAAGGAGGACGACTTCGAGCTCTTGCAAAACAAATGCGTGAAGACGTTGATGATTTTGAAGACAATAAGGTAGATGTACGACGCGAAGATAAAACTATTCGTAATTTTACTATCCCTCATCAAAAAAAAGTTACCGGTGATTTAATGACAATTAATTCATATACGCGAATGTATGATGGAAAGGAGCAACGTCGAGAGGCTAATATAGCTATTCGTAAGAGTCATCATTTACGTATCATTGGTCCAAACGGAATTGGTAAGACAACATTATTAGAGAAAATGGCTAAAGGAGCAGATGAAGGAGTTGAACTCCATTCTGACGTACGTGTTGGATATTACCGTCAAGATTTCCGTGGACTCGATTTCGATAAAACCGTTTATCAGGAACTTGTTTCGGCTATGCCGGTTGTAGATGAACATCGTTTACGTTCTGTTGCTTCAGGTTTTCTTATTGGTTCAGATTTGATTAATAATAAAATTGGAACATTATCAGAGGGGCAAAAAGGTCTTGTTGCCTTTGCTCAATTGGTACTATTGGAACCAGGATTGCTCGTATTTGATGAACCAACAAACCATATTAACTTCCGACACCTTCCGGTGATTGCAGAAGCCTTGCATGATTATGAAGGTGGAATGATTGTAATTAGTCACGATGAAGAGTTTATGCACGATATTCGCATTGATGAGATTTTCGATCTTGCAAAGGGAAAATAAGAAAGAACGTATAAGTTCTTTTTTTTTGAGAGCTTCATCTTTTATACTAATTATCCCAAGAAGCGGAAAAATTATACCTGGAACTACCTAGCAATAGGAATCTGGATGTGCTCATAAGAACATACACATAATAAAAAAATAATTACACAAGAATCATTTAAATGAAGTAGTTTTTTTTATTTATATAACTATCATTAAAAAAAAAGACTTTCTATTTTTTTAAATCCACTGTAAATAAAATAAACATAAGAACGAGGGCTCGTTATTTATCTAATCTGTGGTACGATATTCTTTATTATGGAAATGAGAAACATTGCAATTATTGCACACGTAGACCACGGGAAAACAACACTGACTGACGCTATTTTGGAACAAACTGGAATGGTTGAACGAGGGGTGTCAATGGATTCAAACGATCTTGAAAAAGAGCGTGGTATTACTATTTACGCAAAGAACACGTCAATTATTTATAAAGATACTAAAATAAACATTTTGGATACACCAGGCCATGCGGACTTTGGTTCAGAGGTAGAACGAGTTCTTCGATCTATCGATTCTGTACTTCTAATTGTTGATGCTGCGGAAGGTCCAATGCCACAAACTAAATTTGTACTAAAAAAATCACTTGAACTTGGTCTAAAACCAATTCTTGTATTAAACAAGATTGATAAACCAGCAGCTGATGCTGAAAAAGCTCAAGAAGAAGTCTATGAATTATTCCTTGACCTAGGAGCTACTGATGAGCAACTAGATTTCAAAACAGTCTATGCTATTGGACGAGATGGAATTGCCTCTTTATCAATGGATGAGGAAATGAAAGATTTATCGCCACTACTTGATTTAGTACTAGAGGTTGTTCCAAATGTATCTGGACCAGAACTGGTTGAAAAAGAACTGCAAGGACAGGTATTCAACTTAGCATATGATAATTTCCTAGGGCGTATGGGAATTGCTCGTATTTATGAAGGAAGCCTAAAATTAGGGCAAAATATTTTCTTGAAAACTGAAGATCAAAAAATTACAGGAAAAATTGCAAAATTGTTCTCATTCAAGGGTCTTCAGCGTGTAGAAGTTAATGAGGCTGTGGCAGGGGATATTGTTATGATTTCAGGTATTCCTGATATCTTTATAGGACAAACAATTCTTGCAGAAGATTCTGATAACTTGTTACCTGCAATTTCAGTTGATGAGCCGACAATCTCAATGAATATGTTTGTTAATGATTCACCTTTCTCAGGAAAAGTTGGAAAATATCTAACATCACGACAAATTCTTGATCGATTAGAAAAAGAACTTGAAATTAATGTTGGATTGAAAATTGACACCTCAGCTGGGTCAACATTCAAGGTATACGGACGTGGGGAATTGCATATTGCTGTTTTAATCGAAAATATGAGGCGTGAAGGATTTGAATTAGCTGTATCTCAACCAGAAGTAATCATTAAAGAGATTGATGGTAAAAAACAGGAACCGTTTGAAGAAGTAACTATTCTTGTTCCAGAAGAGTTCTCAGGTTCTGTTATTGATAAACTTGGTAAACGAAAAGGAATAATGAACGATATGTTAACTGAAAATGGTCAGACGCGTATGGTTTTCTCTGTTCCAACACGTGGACTATTAGGATATAGAAACGAATTTATCGTTGATACTAAAGGTGAAGGAATTTTGACTACAATATTTGAAGAATTTAAGCCATATGCTGGAAATATAATAAAAACTGAATATGGTTCAATGATTTCAATGGCTACTGGAAAGGCTCTTGGGTTCTCTCTTGGCACCCTTCAGGAGCGTGGTGCGTTGTATATAGGTGCAGGAACTGAAGTATACGAAGGGATGGTTATCGGAAATACCGTGAAAGGTCAGGATATGGAAGTAAACCCAACCAAAGGGAAACAACTAACCAA
>JBLIKX010000012.1:0-21829 GCA_047637555.1 Crocinitomicaceae bacterium | reverse complement strand
AGTCCGCGGCCCAGTGTTGTAAATACTAGGTTAGGAAACTGATCTTTGAGCATAGTGTAGAGACGTATCTGAGTGTGTTCTGCCTCTGGGCTTATAGATAATCCAAAAATAAGTTCATCTAGATTTTTAGATTCAATATCCCTCTTAACACGATTAATTAATCGATCAACACGAGCAAATGAACGCTTTTTTTCGTTTGAGTTAATGTGTCCACCAAGAATAAAATATTTACCTTCATAAACTTTTGTCTTGTGAAGATTTTCAAAGTCAGCGTCTTTTTCAACAATCATTATTTGTTTGCTGTTAGATGCTTCAAGACAGGTAGGACATATTATATCACCAGTCTTTGGAAAGAAACGAAAACACTCATTACATTGATCTATTTCAGATTTTACGCTTATAATCCCAGAAGTTAGCTCATGAATATATCCATTATCCTTGTGGAGAAGGAAATACACAAAACGCCGTGCTTGGCGTTTTCCAATTCCTGGAAAAGATTCAAAGAGAGAAGCGAGTTTATCAATATGGTTATTCATGAGCTCATTGTAACAAAAAAATAATATAAATAATAAAATTGAGGTATTAAATTTGAATTCTATTCTATATTAGGATATTTAAAATTTTGAATAAAACATAAAAGTGATCCTAAATTTATCACAATTAGTGCCTACTAGATATTTCTAGTATTCATTCTATAAAAACACTATTTCAATAATAACTTTAGGAGTTTTTCTTTCTAATTATTTCAATAATTTCTACTATTTTTGATTCTTTTGTATTTATCTCTTTTTATCAAAGTATTTCAAAAATAAAAATAAGATGTTCTATTTTAGAATTCATTATCTAATCCCCCATCTTGTAACTCATGCGTCCGATCAAGATCAAGAAAGGTAACACGTGGTTCATCAAAGAAGAGCTGACAGAATCCAATTGCACCGTTACGATGTTTTTCAATTAATATATCAGTTGTTTGACTTTTACCAACACCATCTTCGTTACGGTCTTTATGTAAGAACATAACAACATCAGCATCCTGCTCTATTGAACCAGAGTCTCGAAGGTCACTTAATCTTGGTTTACCACCTCGTGACTCAACAGCACGCGATAGCTGTGATAGGGCAATAACAGGAACCTCTAATTCACGTGCTAGTGATTTAAGAGAACGCGAAATCTCAGTTACTTGGTTTACCATAGAATCATAGTTTTTTGAGGTGGTCATAAGTTGTAAATAATCTACGACAATTAATCCCAAACCATGTTCAGCTTTGAGCTTCCTTGCTGTTGAACGCATTTGATTAATACTATTACCTGGTTTGTCATCAATATAGATAGGTGCTTTTGATAGTGTTTCCATTGCTATTGAAATACGTCCAAAATCATCATCAGTCAAACCCTTACCTGTTCGCATTCGCCATGCATCAACTTGAGCCTCGGCAGAGAGCATTCTGTCAGTTAATTGATCCGCACTCATTTCCAGTGAAAAGAACCCAACTGGAATATTATGATGTACCGCTGCCTTACGGGCGATGTCCAGAGAGAGAGCAGTCTTACCCGTTGAGGGACGAGCAGCCAAAATAATAAGATCTGAATCTTGAAACCCTGATAAAATTTTATCTAATGCTACATATCCCGTAGGTACACCTCGAAGGCTCCCGTCGTCTTGTGAAAGACGTTCCAGTTTCTCCCAAGATTTAGGAATGATATCTTTAATGCTGGTAAACTTTTGGGCAGAGTTTGGGTTTGAAGTAATTTCAAATATTTTCTTCTCGGCGTCATCTAAAATTACATCCATTTCTTCTTGCTCCTTAAATCCCAGTTCAGAAACATAATCCCCAGCACCGATTAATTTTCTTAAGGTTGATTTATTTGCAACGGTTTTCGCATAATATTCAACGTTAGTCGAAGAGGGAACAGTATTTGCAAGTTCATTTAAATAACTCAGTCCACCAATTTGGTCAACAAGGTTTAAACTTTTCATTTTTTCTGACACTGAAACCAAGTCAATTGGATCACCAACTCTGGAAAGGTCTGACATAATTCGAAAAATAACTTTATGTTTTTGAACATAAAAATCTTCCTCAACAACAGTATCGAGAACATCATTCAAGGCTACTGGTCGGAGCATAATTGAACCCAAGAGAGCTCTTTCTGCATCAATATTTTGTGGAGGAATTCTAATGTGGTTACTGTTCTGTGTATTCATGTTTACTTATAATACAGGAACAAAATTATTCATCAAAAAATCGAGCCTGTGGGTAGTGGGGAAACTGTGAAGAAATATTTATCAAAGAATATTGGTTTGCTATGGTTATGATATAATAAATAAATGTCACAAGGAGATAAAATAACTTATTTTGGACTTACTGATTTTCGAAATGAAAAACGTAAGTTCGGTATTAAAAATATAGACCGCTCACGTCACGTCTATGTTATTGGAAAAACAGGTATGGGAAAATCAACGGTTCTTGAAAACATGGCAGCACAAGACATCTTAAACGGTGAGGGTATGTGTTTTATGGATCCGCATGGTTCCGCTATAGATGTATTGATTGATTATATCCCACCTGAACGTGTTAAAGACGTTATTTATTTTGCACCTTTTGATACTGATCATCCAATGTCATTTAATGTCCTTGAACATGTCGACGCTGATAAACGCCACCTCGTTGTTGCTGGCTTAATGGCTTCTTTTAAAAAGATTTGGGCCGATTCATTTTCGGCACGAATGGAGTACATCCTCTCGAATACCTTATTAGCGCTCTTGGAGTACCCTGGTGCCACACTCCTTGGGGTGAACCGAATGCTTGCGGAGAAAGATTATCGTAACGATGTGATTAAATATATAACTGACGCATCTGTAAAAGCATTCTGGATTGATGAATATAACAAATGGGATCCACGCTATGCAAAAGAAGCTGGTGCGGCTATTCAAAACAAGATCGGTCAGTTTACTTCAAACCCGCTTATTCGAAATATTATCGGTCAAGAAAAATCAGCTATTGATTTTCGTGACGCGATGGACAACCAAAAAATTGTTTTGGTAAATCTTTCAAAGGGATTGATCGGAGAATCAAATGGAAATCTCCTAGGAGGAATGCTTATTACAAAATTATACCTTTCTGCAATGAGTCGAGCCGATGTTGGAGCTGGCAATTTGGAGAGCCTCCCTAACTTCTTCTTTTTTGTGGATGAGTTTCAAAACTTTGCTAACGAGTCGTTCGCAGATATTTTGTCTGAGGCTCGAAAATATAAATTGAACCTAACCGTTGCTCACCAGTATGTAGAGCAAATGGAAGAAGGAGTTGCATCCGCTATTTTTGGAAACGTAGGTACAATGATTACATTTCGTATTGGAGCAACTGACGCTGAGGTTTTTGAAAAACAATTTGCACCAACATTTACCGCCGAAGATATTGTTAACCTAGGTAAGTTTCAAATTTATTTGTCACTGATGATTGATGGAATTGGTTCCAGACCTTTCTCTGCAAGAACCTTACCTCCTATCGACCCTCAACCTGTCTCTATGAGACCTCAGGTAATTGCATCATCCCGAGCTGGTTACGCACAGCCTAGGATGTTAGTTCAAAACAAAATTGATAAATGGTATGAACCAATAAAAAAACCTGAAAAAAGAAGTTTCTCAAAAGACGGATCTCTTAAGACAAGTTCTAATAATATTCCACAAAAAAGTCAAGAAAGTACGCAAAAGCGTAGCTTTGTTGCGAAAAAAAAAGATAGAGATATCGTGGACAACCCTCTTAAAAAAGTATTAAAAGAAGTAGATGAAAAAAATGCTGAAGTTGAAATGAAACAAATAGTATCTCCTAGACTAAATGATTTATTAGGTAAAATGAGCTCTAGTTCAGCCGAGAAAAAACCAGCAGGAAAAATAATACCTAAGGTTGTAGGAAATATAAAAAGACACGATGCCACTTCTGAACCTTTAAAAAAAACGGGATTAAAAAAAGGTAAAAAAACAACCATACCTCATGATGTTGCTCAGAGAGCAGCTACAATCATGAATAAAAAAATAGATATAAAAAGTGATAGAGGTGCACAAAAAGAAACGATATCATCCCTTCAACAACTCTTACAAAAAGCAACAGGTAATACAGCCAAGATTTCTACGGTTCAAAGTTCAAAGCCGATTGTTAGTAAAAAACAAAAGGTTGCATTAAATATACAACAAAAAGATAATCGACCAGCACCAGCACCAGCACCAGCACCAGCACCAGCACCAGCACCAGCACCAGCACCAGCACCAGCACCAGCACCAGCACCAGCACCAGCACCAGCACCAAAAAAGGAGGTACCTGAAGATATTCTACGCGGATTGTTTAATTAATTATGTATAAATTTTTATTTATCTTATTTATTTTCTCTTTTCCATTTTTCTCTCATTCACAGGTAGAAATAACAGAAATTATGTACGACGTTGATGGAACTGATGCTGGATATGAATGGATCGAAATACATAATATCTCTGGTGATTCAATTGAAATTACTGAATGGTATTTTTTTGAAAACGAAACATACCACGGTTTACATGCAGAAGGGTTTACTTTGTTAGAAAAAGGTGAACGAGCACTGATTGTACAAAATATTTCTAATATAGAATCATTATACGGAAACTCTATCAAGCTTATTAAAAGCTCTTTTGGTTTAAATAATTCAGGTGAATCTCTTGCTGTTTATGATAAGGATAAGATATTAGTTACAGAAATTGAATATACAAGTGAGAGTGGTGCCGCAGGTGATGGTAACTCACTGCAAATAGATAGTAATAATTCTTGGATTGCTGCGAATCCAACACCTGGAACCAGAAATACTGAACTATTAACCATAGGGGATGAAAATACTGAATCAAATAATACAAAAGAATCCAGCTTAAAAGCAAAAAAAGAAAAAAATATTGAAAATTATTACACTGGATACATAAATATAAATTCCCAATTAATCGCTCGCGAAGCTATTGATATTTCTGCATATGTTATTCATTCAAAAAAAGGTAAAGATATAAAAAAATTAAAAGGTGGATCATACTATGTTAATTTTGGCGATGGTTCTTTTTTCGAGTCTGATGAGAGGATTGAAACATCACATATTTACGAGTATCCTGGTTCATATATTATTAGTTTTGAGTATATAAAACATGATTGGCACGAAGAAATTAAAAATAATCCTCCCTTAATCGTATATAAAAAAGTAGAAATTAGTGAACCTGATATTGCTATTAAAAAAATCGATAATCGATTATCGGTGGTTCTTGTTAATAATATATCCCTTGATGTTGATATAGCGGGCTGGCATCTAGTTTCAGGTGATCAAAAATACACCTTCCCTAAATATTCATATATTGAAAGTATGAGTCAAATAACGGTACCAAGAAATATTCATTCGCTATCAAGTATTTATGGTGATAATTGGATTACCTTAGTTAATTCAGAAAATATAACTATCTCATCATATACATCTAATGCTCAGAAAATGAAAAAAGCTAACCCCTCAGATAGTTCAAATAATAACGTACCAATAAAAAGTATAGAGTCCGTTAATTTTGACCAAGAAGATGTACTTATCGACACTGTTCCCAAGAAAGACATTGTTTATTTTGATCATGAACTACAATCAGCATCAGTTTTAAGTACCTCTGCTGCAGGGAAAAATATACCACATGTTCCTATTGTAGCTACTGGATTTATAGCGCTATTACTTGTTAGCCTAAGATATTTCTACAAAATTAGAGAATCCAAAGAAATACCAGAAGAATTTGAAGATGTTATTGGTGAAATTGAACTTTTGGAATAATAAAAACCATACAATGCGCGTATATGGTTATTATGTTATTCCAGAATAACTGGAATCTCTAAGTTTGTTATTTTTTCTTTTTGCGTAAATTTTACTATATCCAATTTTTGAGTTCTTATTGCAGAGATAAGTTCTCTCTCATCAACTTCTTTTTGGATATCATGTTCTTGATATTTTTCAAAAATATTTTTAAGTAATATAAATGCATTTTTATATTTATTTTTATCTATGAGTATATCCGCATCTTTTCGTATTTCTTTTTCACTAAAAATTATTTCCTCTATATTATTTTCATTTATTTGAAGAATTAGAAGATCTTCTTTTGACCCTTTTTTTATTTTTATAATTCGCTTTTGAATTTCTAAAATTTCTTCAAGTGATGAAATACGTTCTATAACTAGTTCTGTTAATTGGCTTTCTTTCAAAATAGGCAAATCAGTTTTTGTCTCTAATTGTTTATCTGTTAGAGTTTCCTGATTTAGCAACTCATCATCTTCGTCAGATAGTTTGTTTTCTTCTTCTACAATTTCCTGAGTTACTTTTTCTTCATAGGCTTCAATCTCCTGAACTTCTTCTTCAATACTTTCCAAAAGTGACTCAGCAAAAGAAAATTCTATCTCAACCAAAATTTCTTTGTTTTTTTGCAATAGAATCTGTTTATTGGATACGGAATCTAACAAAATCGGTTCAATGCCAGGGTTTTCTAATACTTCACCAATTACTTCTTCTATTAGATTATCTTTTTCCTCAACGTAATTAATGTTATTATCCTTCACTTCACTTTCATTCATGACTGTATTTTTTTCTTCTGTATCGGGTACTGTTTCAATGTTATCTTCTGTGTCTTTTAAGGGATTAGCCTCTTTTTCCTTTTCTTTTGTTGTAGCTTTTCTTAGTGCTTCTTTGTTGATTTTAATTGTTGATTTCAATTCAGAATTCAGGATTAATGCTTCCTCTGGGTCTTTCTCTTTCACTATTTCAATATGTTCTTTTACCTTATCTGCCTGTTTTTTTATATTTTCCGCAATGATAGACTGTGTTCCCTTGTCAAGTTCATTTTGAATGGCAAGCTTTGTTGCTTCTTGGATTCTTTTTTCAGTACGTTTTATTTCATAGCTAATTTTATTCTTGGTGTCTACCGTTGTTGCTAGTTTAATTTCTTCATGAGCGATCTTTACAGGGTAGAGTGTTTCCCCGGGAAGTGCACCATTAGATGCAAAATTAGATAGAGATCCAAGGGAGATAAGAGTAATAAATGCAACGGCAGCGCCACGTTTAAGCATCAATGTAATATAATCATATGGACTTAAAATTGGTGCGTAGGATTTAGCGAAAGACTCAAGATGATTTTGTATCTTGTTTTTTTCATTGCTAGTCATCTTGATAGTTTCAAGTTCACTTATAAATTTGTCTAGGTTATCATTATTTTTCATAATTCTCTAAGATTTCTTTGAGCTTTTTAAGCCCTCTGTGCAAGTACACCGAGACAGTTTTTGGATTCATACCGACAGTAGTAGCAATTTCATTAATAGAGAAATCATGTATAAACCTGAGGTTTATAATTTCTCTAATAGATTCGGGTAGCTTGTGAAGAAGGGTTATTGCTTTTTCACCATCGATTTTATTTTCCATTCTTTCTTGTTGGTTGTCATGCAGGTAGTCATTATATGATCCAGCAGTGAAGTCCTCCACAAGAATGTCTTTTTTCTTACGATAAGAGTCTATAACAAGGTTTTTTGCAATACGATAAAGAAGGGGACGTTCATTTTTTATATCAGTTCCCTTGATAATATATTCCCAAAATTTCATAAAAGTCTCTTGGGTAATATCAAGCGAGAGTGATCGGTTTCTGGTTTTCACCATACAGAATCTAAAAATGTCGTCAGAATACTTCTCATAATATTCCATAAACTGTTCAGTATATTGTTGTTTGTTATCCTTCATATTATATGACGTACAAGTAGACATATTATTACATATTTGATGTAAAAAAAATATTGTAAAATGAGTGTGTTTTGATAGTATTAAAAGCATAACTTATTAATTAACTAATGTAACTACTATATGGGAGTAAAAGATTTTCTAATTAAAAAAATGGTTAAAGCAAAAATGAAGGGCTTACCACAAGGTCAACAAGATATGATTATTGCTCTGGTTTCAGAGCATCCAGAATTTTTTAAGAAAATTCAATCAGAAGTTGAAACAAAAAAGAAGCTTGGTCAAAATGAACAAATGGCAATGATGCAGGTGATGCGTGAAAATCAAGCTCAAATTCAAAAGATTATGATGGCATGGCAATCTAAACAAAAATAACACCTGAAAAGATGTTTTTTTCTTTGTATGAAGGCTCGTACAAAGATAAAAGTATGATATAGTCTTTGCATATGTCACTATCTATCGGAATTGTAGGCTTACCTAATGTTGGAAAATCAACCTTATTTAATGCCCTTACTCAAAAATCAGTACCCGCTGAAAATTATCCTTTTTGTACTATTGATCCCTCTGTTGGAATTGTAGCTGTACCAGACAAACGTCTGTATGAACTGTCTGAATTTTCTCAAACCCAAAAAACAATTCCTGCAGCTGTTGAATTCGTTGATATTGCTGGTCTAGTTGAAGGGGCGTCAAAAGGTGAAGGTTTAGGTAATAAATTTTTGGCAAATATTCGTGAGGTCGACGCTATCTTACATATGGTTCGAATTTTTGAAATCCAAGATGATACAGGTTCTGAGCAAACACATGTATATGGTACGATTGATCCACTGCGTGACATTAAGGTTATTAATATGGAGTTAATTTTAGCAGATATGGAATCAGTTCAATCTCGTATTATAAAATTAGCTCGTGATGTCAAACGCGGAGATAAAAAAGCTGTAGCGGAGGATGCAGTTTGCAAAAAAATTCTTGTTGTACTTGAAAACGAGCAATTAGCAAATGTTGCTGATTTAAATGTTGATGAAAAAAAGATCCTCAAAAGTCTCCATCTTCTTACTTCAAAGCCAGTTATGTATGGTTTAAATAAAAAAACCGGAGGAAAAAATTTAGACATCACAGAGCCTGTAAAATTTAAAGAAATTACTGATGAGATTACAAGGGTGGGATCAAAGTTTGTTGTTATTGATGCAAAAACAGAGCATGACCTTTCAGAGTTTGAAGGAGAAGATAAGCAGATGATGAAAGAAGATCTAGAGCATACTGATGATGGAATTGATGAATTAATTTATAATGCCTATCAATTATTAGGATTGATGACTTACTTTACAACCGGAGAAAAAGAAACTCGTGCGTGGACGGTAAGAGTTGACTCAACAGCACCGCAAGCTGGAGCAGCTATTCACACGGATTTTGAAAAGAAATTTATTCGTGCTGAAGTTATTCCAACATTAGAGTTACTCAGTGCTGGATCGTTTGCTGAAGCACGTGCTCAAGGTAAGCTGCGTACTGAAGGTAAGGAATATATTGTTAAGGATGGAGATGTTATTGAATTTCGAGTATAAAAATACCCACAGAAAGGGTATTTTAGTTTGATTAGATTTTAAAATAGATTCATAATAGAGATATGAAATCTTTTAAAGATGTTATAAAAAAAGGAGGCGTTGCTGTTATAAAAACTGATACCCTATATGGATTGGTTTGTGATGCAAGAAATCATTCCGCTGTTGATAGAATCTATACTCTTAAAAAAAGAGATAAAAAAAAACCATGCATTGTTCTTGTTGCAAATTATGAGCAAATCAAGGAATTTGGTATTAATGTTAATTCTATTATAAAAACTCTTGATGTATATTGGCCAGGTAAAGTAAGTATAATACTGCCGGCACAAGATAATTCTGTTAATACTCATTATATCCACAGGGGTACAGGAGGAATTGCTTTCCGTTTGCCTGCTAATGATAGACTCAGGAAGTTATTGATTGATGTTGGTCCTCTTGTGGCGCCGAGTGCTAATCCTGAAGGTAAACCAGCGGCCAGAGATATCTCCGAAGCAATGGATTATTTTGGCGACCAAGTCGACTATTATCTAGATGGTGGTATCGTCAAAGATGCTCGAGCCTCAAAAATTATTAAAATATCTAATAATGTTAACGTAAAAATTATAAGGGATTAGCTTAGTAATATTTATCTTATAAATATATAAGAAATGGAATTAACAATTACTTTGTGCAAAATAGTAATGGCAGTGAATTTTTCTGGACAGATGAACCAGATACTTATTAATGATCGAAAAATGAATATATCAAAAAAAATTCTAATTTGGTATGACATGACTGAATAGGTGTCTTTATATAAAATAAAATACCAAGCATTCTGCTTGGTATTTTATTTAGATTCCGAGTACGACGGGAATAATAATTGGCCGTTTACCTGTATTTTGTACAAGATATCGTCCAAGATCATCTGATAGGTTTTTCTTGACGTGATCAAAGTCGACAGGATTTTCTCCTTTCACATTTTTGATAATACTTTGTTTAATGAGATTTCGTGCACCTTGGATAAGTTCTTGTGAATCACGCAGGTATACAAATCCTCGAGAAATAATATCTGGAGATTTTCGCATTTTCCCTGTTTTAGGATCAATAGTCGCTATAACCACAAATATTCCTTCTTTGGTGAGAGTCTTTCGGTCTCGAACCACAACGTCTTGAATATCTCCTACGCGAAATCCTTCAACAACGGTTATGTTGTTTGGTGCTTTTGCCTTGTGCATCTTGAATCCATTCCTATTTATATCAATAATTGAGCCGTTATCTGGGATAATAATATTTTTTTTATCAACTCCATTTTGTTCCACTGCCCCTTGTGCATGAGCACGTAGCATTGAATGGTATCCATGAACAGGCATAAAGAATTTTGGATTAATGGTTTTTTGAATCCAAAGGAGTTCATCTAGATTTCCATGCCCTGATGCGTGAATTTCACTAGTTTGGTATTGAACAAGTCGTAAATCATGACGAGATAGGTTATCTTTTAGTTTCCGTACTGATTCATCATTACCAGGAATAACGGAGGATGAAAGAATAACGGTATCGCGTTCATTAAACTTAATTTTTGGATGCTTCTTGGCAGAGATACGCATAAGCGCAGCAAACTCTTCACCTTGTGATCCTGTTAGTAGATATACTAATTTATCTGGTGCATGATTTTGTGCTTCGTCTGCTGAAATAAGGAGTCCTTTTGGTGGGGTCCAACGTCCAGATTTCATACAAATATCAATGTTTGTTTTCATTGACCGTCCTTCAAGTACTACTTTTTTTCCATATTTATGAGCACCCTCCATGATAGCTGTGATACGTACAATTTGTGATGCAAATGTTCCCAGGAATACTCGCGATTTTGCAATAGCAATCATTTCAATAATATTTTCAATAATGTCTGCTTCATTTTTTGACCAACCTGGTTGCTCTGAGTTAGTTGAATCTGAAAGAAAGAGTAGATTTTTCTGTGTTTCTGTTTCAAGATTACCATAAGCGTCATGCTCACGTTGAACTGGTTCTCCATCAATATGTTCTAATTTAGTATCTCCTGCAAAGATGATATTCCCCTCAGTTGTTTCGAATGAAAATCCAAGGGCATCAGGGATCGAATGAGTAACCGCAAATATTTTTACTCGCATGTTGTTTGGTCCAACGGTAACTGTTTCCCCTGGTTCTACAACTTCATATTCTAGTTTCTCTAGGTGAGGAAACTCAGAATTTCTTTTATCGATCATCCATTTTGTAAGAAGTCCACAATATACTTTTGGATACCCTAATTGATCAATAATATATGGGAATGCTCCAATGTGATCTAAGTGACCATGAGTTACAAATACTCCTCGAATTTTGTCTTTCCTATCTACAAGGTATTTGGTATTTGGAATAATATAATCAACACCAGGTGTTTCAGTTTCGCTAGAGAATTGAATACCTATGTCAATAACAAAAATATCATCTTTTGTTTCAACGATATTCATATTTTGACCAACTTGCTCTACTCCTCCTATTGGAATTACTCGTATATCACCATCCGCAAGTTCAGGGATAGGAATTCTTTTATGCTCTTTGTTTGTATGTTTACGATGTGATTGACTATTATGTTTACCTTTAAAACCAGCAGAGTTATTTCTCCGTTGATTTTTATTATTACTTGTTCTTCGCGTATTATTATTAGAACTTTGCGCGGTGTTCTGAGAATTTGATTGCTCAGTACTTGTTTCTGTTTTCATAGTTTTTGGCATACATGTTTGTATGCAAATAAATTTAGTAAGGGTCTCACTTTAGTGAGAAATCCCGTCTCTGTTAATAGATTACTTTTCCTTATAATTAATGTTGTTCTTGATCAGATATACTTTATTAGAAGTTACTGTTCGTAAATATATTGTAAAATATGTGCAATAGTTAGCACAAAAGGAGAAAGTAATAATGTTTTTATTATAGACCTCTTATTTGAATAATACAAGTAATCAGATGTGGGTCGTTGAGTCTATTCCAAATAGACTCTATAATGGGTCTATGAAAAAAAATCATTCTTCACATATAATCTTTGTCTATCTTGGTGCTCTGTTACTGCTTTTTATACTTGTATTTGGTATTCATTATTTCCAATCACAATACACCTTTGAAGTAGTTGATACTCTTGATGCATCTCAAGACTATGACGATGGAAAAAAATTATATAATCCCTTTACGACTAATATAGAAAAAGAAATCTCTTTGGACCCTTATTACCGCTGGGTAAGTTTTGAAAGTGAGACAGTAACCTTTAAATATCCCGATATCTTTTCTCTTCAGGTATTTAATTCTTCCTATATTAAAATTTTACCAGGAAAATTTAACTCATATCGAGAAAATGATTGTGCTGAGTATTTAGACGAACAACGTAAAGCATTATGCAGTAGTCCTCAATACAGTCCAAACATCACAATCGAGGCCTTAGTTTCAGAGAAAGAATTAATAACTCTTTGGCAAAATAATGGTCGATTAGTCATTAATAATAAAGATTGGCAACAAAAAAGATATATGGATGAGTTTGGTGGAACAACATGGTATATACATGATGATGATTATTTATTTTCTTATGTGTACTTTGAGCATGCAGATACAAGTGGAGGGGTCACTTTTGATTCACTAGCTGAAAATTTAGGTGATCAGTATCAACTTTCAGAAAGCGAGCAACAATCATTAACTGAAGATATTTTAAGTACCTTAAGATTTAAGTAAAATAAAAACAACGTTATTACGTTGTTTTTATTTACAGCAGGACAAATTATAATTCTCGCGAGTTGCGCGCACGAGCGCTATTACTTGTTCAACTTTATGTAATCATTATACCAAATTAATCATTAGACAACAACTTTTTTACATGCTCTGGTTCTATTTTCCAGATAATATTTTAAGAGCATCATCTAGGGTGAATTTTTCTGGTTTCTGTTTATCATCTAGATATAGTCGAGACAAACCTTTTTGAATGTAATGTCCAGACTTTGATTTTAGTAATCTAATATCTTTTCCTGTTTTTGGGTGTTTACCTAGTTCCTTGAATAACTCTACTCCCTTTGGTAATGATTTAGGTGCAGCCAGTAGTGCAATGGCTTCATCAAAGGTAATAGTATATGGATCAAGACCCGAAGTCTTTTTTATGGATCGGAATTCACGACCATGACCAACATAAGGTCCAAATCTACCAACATTTGAAATAGTCATTTTCCCTGATTCAAGATGAATACCAAGATCACGTGGAAGGATTAATAGGTGAACAGCTTTTTCCAAGGTAACGTCTTCTAGTTTTGCTCCTGCCGGAAGACTAGCGCGTTTTGGTTTTGGTAATGCTTTTGCGGCTTTAATGATTTCTTTTTCTTTTTTCACTATTTCTTTTTCCTCAGGTGTTTTTTTATGACCTTTTTCAAACTTAGTAGCCTTTGGTATTTTTGGATTTTCTCCCATCTGAACATAAGGACCAAACCGTCCCTCCATAATATAAATATTTTTACCTGTTTCTGGGTGGACTCCCATCGGCTCTTCGTTTCCAATTTCTTTTCCATCTTGAGTGAGGGCTCCATCACATTCTGGATAGGTACCGCATGACATAAATTTACCGGTGCGTCCTAACTTATACACCATTGATTTCTTACACTTAGGACAGAAAAATTCTGAAGGTGCATCACCAAGGTTGGTGAGTTTTGGAATATCTTCCTTTTCAGATACTGATTTTGAGAAAGGCGTGTAGAATTCAGATAATACCGTGACATAGTCTTCGTCCCCAGAGGCAATTCCGTCCAGATGATTTTCCATACCAGCAGTAAAATCATCTCCAATATATCCAGCAAAGTGTTCTTCGAGAAACGATGATACAACGTCACCAGTGTCCGTAGGGAAGAGTGTACGACCTTCCTTATCAACATAACCACGATCAACAATTGTACGAATAATTGATGCATATGTTGAGGGTCGTCCAATTCCTCGTTTTTCTAGTTCTTTAATTAATCCAGCTTCTGAGTAACGATTAGGTGGTGTTGTAAATTTCTCAGTATTAGTAATTTTCTTAAGATCCAGAGTATCTCCTTTTGATACTTTTGGTAATTCAACATCTTCACCTCGCGCACCTGTATCGCACGCAAGCCAACCCAAGTTCAAAATTCGCGCTCCATTGGCGGTGAAATCTGGAATAGAAGCATTCTGAATATTTGCAATGAGTTTTGTTCTTATAATGTCTGCCGACTTCATTTGTGATGCGACCGTACGCTTAAAAATAAGCTCATACAAGGACTTTTCATCTTGAGTAGAACCTACTATTGACCCGTTGAATGTTGTCGGTCGAATAGCCTCATGAGCCTCTTGGGCATTTTTTGATTTTGTCTTATACGTCTTAATTTCTAAGTTTTCTTTTCCATATTTCTTATCAACGAAACCTGAAATCATCGCAATGGCTTGGTTTGATAATGTTTGACTATCAGTACGCATATAGGTTATATGACCTTGTTCATATAATTTTTGTGCTGCTCGCATAGCTCTAGATGGAGAAAATCCTAGCCGTGATGATGCTGTTTGCTGCATGGTTGATGTTGTAAAAGGCGCCTTTGGTTTACGAGTACCTTGGGTTTCTTTTATATTAAGGACTGACCATGATCCCGATTCGGCTTGAACAACAATATCAATTGCCTCACTTTCATTCCAAATATCTTTTGAACAAACTAAAGGAAAGGTTAATTTTTCAGCCTTAAACATTCCTTCTAGTACATAGTAGGCTTCTGGGTTAAAAGCACGAATTTCTCGCTCACGCTCCATAATTATACGCAGTGCGGGAGATTGAACTCGTCCAGCCGAAAGACCATAACGAACTTTTTTCCAAATAAGTCCCGAGAGGTCGTATCCAACTAATCGGTCCAGAACACGACGTGCTTCTTGTGCTCGCTTAAGATCCATATCAATCGTCCGTGGTTTTGTGATTGCTTCTATTACCGCATCTTCAGTAATCTCATTAAATGTTACGCGTTTAATGGTTGGTGTTTGGCGACCAAGTTCTTCTTTGATAACTTCTTCGAGGTGCCAAGCAATGGCTTCTCCTTCACGATCCGGATCGGGAGCAAGAAGAATCTCATCTGCCTTTGCTGCAAGTGTCGTTAGTTCGTTGATTACTTTATTTTTCCCGAGAGACACAACATAGCGTGGCACAAAACCCGCATCGACATCGATAGCGTCTTTGTTTGTTTTTGGAAGATCACGTATGTGTCCAACTGATGAACGGACGATGTATTCTTTTCCAAGATATTTTTCAATAGTCTTTGCCTTTGAAGGGGACTCTACAATTACTAATTTCATAATGATATTTTTTTTGATACATACTTATGTATCAACTATGGGCCTATTATCTACACAAGAAAGAAAATTTTGCAAATGATCAAACAAAAAACCTGTTTGATAGAGATTACACAAACAGGCCTTATCTAACTATTTTAAATTGGCTAATTCAAATAGTTAATTTATATGCTTTTACTTATTCGATTACATTCTATAAATTTTCCCAAGTTCTTCCTTAATTAATCCTTTTATTTCCATAGAAGAAAGCAGGATGTTAATTTTAATAATATTCATACCCAGTTTTTCTGCAATTTGATTCCGTGAGGTTGGTCTGTCTAAAATTTTTATTATCTTTTGCTCGTCAGGCGCAATCGCAATAAATTGGCTTTGAACTGCTTCTGATTTTGAAAAACCATAAAAATCTAATATATCCTGAGCACAGGTTACTGGTGTCGCACCTTCACGAATTAATTCATTTGTACCTTCTGACATTGGTGAGAATATGGAACCCGGAACAGAAAATACCTCTCGGTTATATTCCGTTGCCATTCTGGCTGTGATCCGTGTTCCTGATTTGTTTTCTGCTTCAATAACAAGGGTTGCATGCGAGATCCCTGCCATGATTCGGTTTCGTTTTGGAAAACTCCATTTTGTTGCCTTAAAATTTGATTCAAATTCTGACAGTAAACATCCACCATTTTTTAAGATATTTTCTGCAAGAACACGGTTTCCAGCAGGATACAAAACATCATTAGATAATCCAGAACCAGGTATTGCGATGGTTCTCATGTTATTATCCAAGGCTTCTTGATGCGCAATAGTATCAATACCTAGTGCCAGACCAGAAACAATAACAATTGGATATCCAGCAAGCCCTTTAATTAAATTTGCACAGACTTGTTTCCCATAGGTGCTAAATTTCCTAGACCCAATAATAGTGAGAAATTTGTGTTTACTTTGATCCGGAAAGGTACCGCGTAAATATAATTGTTTTGGTGGATCAGGAATTTGTTGAAGTAGGTAGGGAATAGAAGATTCGCTCATAAAATCATTATATCAGAAAAGGTCTTGTAAAATATTACAAGACCTCTATAAATTACATCATGATCATTTATCTATCTTTCCTTGTGTAACTTCACTTTTTAATTTTAAACTAGTTCTAGCTTTCCCCAGTAAAATATATAGATATTTTCTTTTTAAATAAAAGTAAAATTTATATATCTATCTGTCAGTAAGAACGTTTTAAATATACATAATTTAAATATATTGTCAAATCTCTTGTAATAGCTATAAATTACTTTAAGATAAATATATCTATGAAGCGCGTAGCACCGTGGAGATACCAACAATAAAAAGAGCCAATTAAATAAATTGGAATATGGGTGGCACCGCGGTTTGTTAAATCGTCCCTAAAAATTATAAGATGTAATTCTCTTTCCAAATAGAGAATTTTAACTGATAGTTTTTAGTTACGATTTTTGTTTACTAAAATCTTAAAAAATTATGTTAGATATTAAATTCATTCGTGAAAATGTGGCACTAGTTAAAGCAGCCGCTATAAAAAAAAAGATCACCGTTGATGTAGATGCCTTAATAAGGTTAGATAATGAACGATTAGAGCTTCTTCGTAATAAAGAAGCCATACGTGCTGAACAAAATGCAGCATCATCAGTAATAGCAAAATCAGAAGGTGAAGAACGCACATCTGCAATTAACGCAATGCGCATCTTGAAAGAAAGCTTAAAAGAAAAAGAAGAGCTGCATAAAAAAATACAAAAAAGATGGCAAGACATCATGTGGCAAATTCCTAATATTCCTGATATAACGGTTCCTGATGGTAATGACGAATCATATAACGTTCAGGTTAAAAAATGGGGAGAAGAAACCTCATTTAATTTTGAACCAAAAGACCACGTAGAAATTATGCAGTCACTCGATATGGTTGATTTTGAACGTGGATCAAAAGTTCATGGTTTTCGAGGCTATTATTTAAAAAATGATGCTGTACGACTATCTTTTGCTATTTGGCAATATGCACTTGAATTTTTTTCAGAGAAAGGATTTAATCCTATGATGCCCCCAGCTATTGTTCGAGAAGAAAATCTGTATGGAACCGGTCACTTACCAAATGAAGCAGATGATGTTTATATAACTCAGGATACTGATTATTTAACGGGAACTGCCGAGGTACCAGTTATGGGATATCATTCAGGAGAGGTGTTAGAAGAGTCATCATTTCCTATTAAATATTTAGCCTTCTCTCCGTGTTATAGGCGTGAAGCAGGATCGCATGGTAAAGACACAAAAGGTCTTATTCGTGTTCATGAATTCTATAAATGGGAACAGCTTGTATTATGTGAAGCCTCGCACACACAATCCGTTGAATATCACGAATGGATAAATAGAAATACAGAGGAGTTTATTGAATCAATGAATATTCCTTACCAAACGGTGTTGAATTGTGGTGGCGATTTAGGGCAAGGGCAGGTTAAAAAATATGATGTTGAATTATGGGTTCCAGGCGAAAAGAAATATCGCGAGATTTCCTCAGCAAGTTATTTTCATGATTTCCAAACTCGCCGTTTTAATATTCGTTATAAAGATGACAAAGGAAAAATGCAGTTTGCACATTCATTAAATTGTACAGCAATTCCAACACCACGAATTCTCGTTTCACTAATCGAGAATTTCCAAACAGCAGAAGGAAATATTGTAGTACCAGAAGTGTTACGAAAATACATGGGAAAGATAGAAATAATAAAAAAGAGTATTTAGCTCTTTTTTCTTTACCTTAAATTTCCTGTACAATATTAAGGTGAAATCAAAACGTTCAGTACGTAAAACCAGGCGTGAAAAAAAGAAAATAAAAAAGAAAACCATTGTATTGTTTTCTACTATTACAGTGATTATAGCTAGTTTTTTTTATACCATGAATCATGATTATTTTGCCATCAAAAGTGTACGTATTGAAGGTCAAAAGACCTTGATTGAATCTGATATAAAAAAAAGCATTGATACATATTTTGATACCTCAACGATGCGTTTGATACGGAAGGACAATATATTAATTGTGCAAACGCAAAGGATTCAGGATTTTCTTGGTGTGTCTTTTCCTAAAATTGACGATATATCAGTAGAGATAATGAATGGGGATGAATTAGTTGTTACTATTGGTGAGCGTTCAGCTCACTCATTGTGGTGCGTTGATAGGGATTATGAATCAGTATTTGATGAAGAGTGTTATTTTGCAGATCGGGCAGGGTTAATTTATGCATCAGCTCCTTATTTTTCGGGAAATATATATAAAAAATTATTTATTCAGTCCCGTGAAGAAGAATTATATATAGGAACCGTAGTTGATAACACGGAATCTTTTGATGGTTTTTTTGTGTTTCTCTCTGAACTTGAGGAACAATATCCAATATCAATTTCAAATGTATATTTTGATGACTTTAATGACGTGCGTGTAGAAATAAATCGCCTTAAAAATATTACTTATAACGACCCTAAACCTCAGCTATTTTTTAATCAATCAGATAATTATGAATTGATTTTGCGTAATATTGGAATTACCTTAGATTTTGAAACCTTTAAAAATGATTTCAAAAATCAAGCCAAAAACCTGAGTCTTATTGATGTTCGCTTTGATGGTCGAATCTTTTATAGTTTTAGACCTATTGATTCTGAATCAGAATAGGGTATTTTGAAGATATGAATTTTTTCAAGAATATTTTTAGAAAAAAAAGAAAATACAAAACTAATGGTTCTGATATCATTATGGGTTTTTGGGAAAACCTCCCAGAGAATTTTGTAATTATGGCACCAATGGCGGATGTCACTGATTGCGCATATCGTGAAATAATTGCAAAATACTCACGACATGGAGAAAAGGGAGGTGGTCCAGATGTTTTTTACACAGAATTTGTAGCTTCTGACGGTTTAGCGAGCGAGAAGGGTCGCCCAAATTTGATGCATAACTTTAAGTATACAGAAAATGAACGTCCTATTGTAGCCCAGATTTTTTCAAACACACCAGAAAATATTGAAAACGCAGCACGTATTTGTCGTGAGCTTGGTTTTGATGGTATTGATCTTAATATGGGCTGTCCTGAAAAAAATATTTGTAAACAAGGGGCAGGATGCGGAATGATTCGTACTCCCGAATTATTACCTAGCGTTATCGCCGCTGCGAAACGTGGAGCAGGTAATATACCTGTTGCTGTGAAAACACGAGTGGGTTGGACCAAAAATGAACTTGAGGAATGGATTCCAGCAATTCTCGATTGCGATGTTGCAGCGATTATTCTTCATGGTCGAACGAGAAAAGTCATGAGCAAGGTTCCAGCAAACTGGGATTGGATAGAACGTGCAGGAGAAATTGTACGCGCATCAGGTAAACCAACTAGGTTTATT
The DNA here is from genome assembly GCA_047637555.1 of Crocinitomicaceae bacterium. Taxonomy (GTDB): domain Bacteria; phylum Patescibacteriota; class Minisyncoccia; order Phycocordibacterales; family UBA1006; genus UBA1006. Next base: position 1,832 of record JBLIKX010000012.1, on the reverse strand, counting down.
GGAAATGGAGATGTACAGTCAGTAGTTCAAGCAAAAAAACATGCCAAAAAATATAAGGTAGATGGAGTTATGATTGCCCGTGCTATCTTTGGAAACCCATGGTTATTTGATACTCAGAAATCACAAGTTTCAGTAAGGGAGAAATTAGAAGTGATGCTTGAGCATACAGAAATTTTTATACGTGAACTTGGTGACCATAAAAACTTTGCCGTTATGAAAAAACACTACAAAGCTTACGTTGCAGGTTTCGATGGGGCAAAGGAATTACGTGTTCAATTAATGGATTCAAATTCACTTGAAGAAATTAAAGAAATTACCTTGCAATGGCTATCAGAAAATCCACATGCTGATAATATAATGGTTTCTTGTTAATAAAACCTCTTATTAAATTATAAGAGGTTTTACTTTTTCAAAAAATAATATATACAAATAGATATTCAACAAGAAAATTACAATTATTCTCATCATCTTTCAAATATATTTTAGTTGAGGAAACATAAAATATTTTTTTCTATTTCTTGGGATTTTTTTATTTTTTTATTTTTCCCCCAATCATTCAATGTTGCTTCGTATTTATAACTAACAGTTAAAAATTTTTCAGGTTGAACCATAAAACATTATTTTATCTATTACGCAATATTTAGAAAATTCAAAAAATTCCTCTCTCTGATGTATACTAGATGCATGTCAGATACACACACTGTTTTATATAGAAAATATCGTCCACAAAATTTTGATGAGGTTTATGGTCAAGAGCAAGTCGTAAAAGTTTTGAAGGGATCCCTTGATCAAAATAAGATTGGACATGCCTACATATTCTCTGGAGTCCGAGGAACAGGGAAGACAACTATGGCGAGAATTTTTGCTCGAGAAATTGGTTGTTCAGATAATGATATCATTGAAATTGATGCAGCATCAAACCGAGGTATTGATGATATTCGAGCACTACGTGATGGGGTTAATTCATTACCTTTTGATAGTGAGAAAAAAATGTACATCATTGATGAGGTACACATGCTCACTAAGGAAGCTTTTAATGCATTACTTAAAACTCTCGAAGAACCACCAAGTCATGTTGTATTTGTTCTTGCAACTACTGAGTTACATAAGGTTCTACCAACGATTATCTCGAGATGTCAGTCATTCGTATTTAAATCCCCAACTTATTCTGTTTTAAAAGAGATGATTAATGAGATAGTAAGGAAAGAAGGTTATACTATTGATGCAGACTCACTTGATTTAATTGCTATGCTAGGAAATGGTTCGTTTAGAGATACACAAGGGGTTCTTCAGAAACTAATGTCATATAGTGGAAACAAGGTAATTTCACGTGATGAAGCTGAATTGGTCACTGGTGCACCAAGTACTGAATTAATTCATTCTTTAATAACAGCCCTTAATAAAAAAGACATTGATACATCTCTATCAAGTATTTATCATGCGCAAGAATCAAACATTGATGCCTTTATTTTTATGCAGATGTTAGTACATGCAGTTCGTAATATTTTGCATATTAGATTCTCCCCCCAAAGAGCAGGTGAATTAAAAAAAGACCTTGGTGAAGATGAATTTATATTTCTAGAAGAAATTGCACGAGACAAAAATAACATCAACTCACTGCTATTAACTCAGCTCCTTTCCTCTTATTCGCAAATGAATAATGCCTTTTTAAAATATGTACCTATTGAACTTGCAATTTTAAAGAGTATCGGTAATAATGATTAACGTTACATTTGTAACGTTTTTCTTTTGAAAAAATTGCCAGATCGTCTAATGGTAGGACTTCGGTTTTTGGTATCGACTATCTAGGTTCGAATCCTAGTCTGGCAGCA
>JBLIKX010000011.1:0-22435 GCA_047637555.1 Crocinitomicaceae bacterium | reverse complement strand
AGAGTAGGGTGGTTAGTGATATGAAATTTTTTTGATTTTATTTTTTTATTTATAAAATTTACTAATTTTTTCTTAATCTTGTGCATGCTTTGCGTATACCAGAATATTTGGCATGATTCTAATCAAGTACTAATCAGTACTGAGTCCAGTAAAATTTTTATCTTTTATTGTTACTCTTTAATTCAAGAATTATGTATGTATGTTTAAATATTTAAATTGTTCATATGTTTGCTGTATCACAAATTCTATCCTAGATAAAAGAAAAAAATGCGAGTAAGGTAGACTACAATTGTTCCACAATATGCAGCTTGAAGTATTGTAACGTAGAGATTAAAACAAAAAAACTTATAACTCATTTAAAAATCCTCGCCCTATGACACCGACTGGTAAACTACATCACCTGCGTATTTTTTATTTTGTTTGGGTAATTTTCTGATAAAAAGATTTGAAAATTATTTAAGTAAAAATGAAAAAATTAACCACGTTTTAAAATCATAAATTTCATAGAGTTTTCAAACAAGAATAAGAATCAAATCAATAATTTATTTCCACAATTTTTAAAAGATTAAAATAATTATTAATGAAACACTCGGACTTATTGAATCTCTTACTGCTTTAAATTGATAAGTTGAACACGTGATGCTCATGTTTGTGAATTCGCAAAAAAAGAGAGACAGTAGAAGATCTTATAATGAATATAGGTTGAGTAGCAAAAAAACAACAATTAGAGCAAACTATTAAAAATTAGTATTAACAAAATAAAGATAACCTCTGTTTTAGGGTGTTTTTTATTTGCTGAACGTTGAGAAGTTCTTATACTGTAGTTATGAATAAAAAACTGCACAATAGAATACCAGCAGGGGTTATGTGGACTCTTCTAGAGTTACAAAATGCAGGTTACGAATCATATATTGTTGGTGGCTGTGTTCGCGATTTGTTGATTGACCGAGAACCAAATGATTGGGACCTTACAACGAATGCAATACCAGAAGAAATTATAGAGGTATTTGAGAAAACAGACCGTCGAGTTGTGTATGAAAATAATTTTGGAACGGTTGGAATTATTAATAAGGAACTAGATATAGATCATCCCGCGTATGAAATTGAAATAACACCCTATAGGACAGAGGGAAGTTACACAGACAATCGAAGGCCAGATCAAGTGTCCTTTAGTAAAAGTATCTCAGAAGATCTCATGCGCCGTGATTTTACCATTAATGCCATGGCTTATGATCCTATAAATGTAATTCTAATTGATAAATATGATGGTGAAACTGATTTACGTAATTCAGTTATTCGAACAGTCGGAAATGCTCATGATCGATTTACAGAGGATGCCCTTCGTATTATGCGCGCGGTACGTTTTACTGCGCAACTCGGTTTCATGTGTGAAACAAAAACATTAGAAGCAATTCGTGATCATGCAGATCGATTGAAAAATATTTCCACTGAACGTATTCGAGATGAGTTCGTGAAACTGATTGACTCACGTCATGCAATGGAGGGAGTTGTTACCCTACAAGGGCTTGGCTTATTAAAACACATTGTGCCTGATCTTGAAGAGGGTATTGGCTGTGACCAGGGTGGCATTCACTCCTTTGATGTTTGGACTCATAATTTAAAATCACTTGAACACGGAACAAACAAAGATTATCCATTTTATGTGAAACTCGCAGCTCTGTTTCACGACATTGGGAAACCTGCCACGAGACGAAAGGCCAATGGAAGGGGAACAAAAGAATGGACATTTTATGGGCATGAGGTTGTTGGTGCTCGCATGGCAAAAGATATTATGAAACGTCTTAAGTTTTCAAACGATACCATGGACAAGGTATACAAACTTGTCCGTTACCATATGTTCTTTTCTGATCCTGATGCAATTACCCTCTCGGCAGTTCGTCGGATGGTAAAAAATGTAGGGAAAGATATGATTTGGGATTTAATGGATTTACGAACCTGTGATCGTATTGGAACAGGTAGACCAAAAGAAAAACCTTATCGCCTGCGTAAATATCATGCCATGATCGAGGAAGTTATACGTGACCCAATTTCTGTTGGAATGTTAAAAATTAATGGCGATATTATGGTCGGTGAAATGGGATTACCACCAGGGCCTAAAATGGGATGGGTACTTCACGCACTTTTAGAAGAGGTTTTAGATGACCCGACATTAAATGCACGAGAATATTTAGAAAAACGAACTCGCGCTATGTATGAAATGTCAGATGAGGAAGTGAAAAAATTAGGTGAAGCAGGAAGAGATACAAAAGACGAAGCTGAGTTTCGAGCAGTAAAAAAATTACATCGAAAACACAAGGTAGATTAAAAACAGATATTAATAATATGTGTTTTATTTTAAAAAATCCCCATTTATAAATAGGGATACTTTACCTCTAGTATAATGTAACGATAAATTTTTTTTGTAAACAATAAATCAATAAAATAAATTTCTAGATTATTATATATTTCACAAAGAGTTATTTTAGGCACAAAAATTACACCTGTTACTTTTTAATAGACTCTCAAAAGAGGGTCTATTGTTTTAAACATAACGAAATAATTTTCAAAATTTTTTTCAATATCAATACCTCTTTTACTAACAAAATTTTTCAATTTTATTCAGTGCAATTTAAAAAAATAAAAACCTTTTCTCTACAATATTCTCTCGTTAAGCATGAATTAAATCCCATAAATCCCATATGCACTTTTTGCCACGGTCGGTATGTTATATTTCTTGAGACAATTTTAAGATGTTATAGTATTTACGATTTTCAATACGGTAAATTTTTTTTCTCTTTAGCCTCTATTTTTATTTTTATATTCTCCTAAGTCCTTTTCTTTAATTTCTTGAGAGTCGTCATACCTAGCTTTATATATTTTAGTGTAACTTGTTAAATGCTAATATTTTATTTCTGTTAAAAAAACATAGAAGTATTGCTATGTTTTTACTATTATTCCAACAGGACAATGATCGGATCCCATAACTTGATCATAAATTATAGCCTCTTTAGGTACTAATTTTGAAGATGTTAAAAAATAATCAAGTCTCCACCCTACATTTCGCCCTCGCGCTGCAGCTCGATATGACCACCAACTATATTGAATTTTTTCTGGATGTAATTTCCTAAAACTATCTATAAAACCAGCATTAAGAAAATTTTGCATTCCTTTGCGTTCTTTGTCAGTGAATCCAGGTGACCCTGGTTTTGTTGCGGTTGTTTTGTTCGCATCGGGTCGTGCGATATCTATTGGTGCATGGGCGACATTAAGATCACCACAAACAATAACAGGTTTTTTCTTTTCAAGTTTTTTCATGTGCTTGAGAAAAGATGTATCCCATTGGTCGTGCCGTAGATCAACTCGAGCGAGATCCGGCTTTGCGTTAGGGGTATAGACCGTAACAAGAATGAAGTCTTTGAATTCTGCATTAATAATACGTCCCTCATTTTCAATAGGTGAATTTTCCATACCGTACCAAACTCGGATAGGTTCTTTTTTAGAAAAGATAGCCGTAGATGAATACCCTTTTTTTTCAGCGCTGTGAAGGTAGGTATATGGATAATCAGGAAAAAGAGTGATATCTATTTGCTCTGGTTGTGCTTTTGTTTCTTGCAGACAAAAAATATCTGGCTGTTCATTTTTGTTAATGAATTCTAATACGTTTTCCTTTTGGTTCCATGCTCGAAACCCGTTTACATTCCATGAGATTATTTTCATATCCCTGATTATAACAAATATTTGAGTATAAATATTCGACCTTTTTGACAAAAATGGTTACGATAGAGAAAAAGAGTATGAACCTTATAAATAAATATTATGGAGATAAAGACATTACCAAAGTTTGAAGGACCAAAACCGAAAGATTTTTTCAGAACATTAAATTCTCGGGTAAATAACTATTTTAAGCAAAGCGGTAAGAAAAAAACTGGAGATTGTAACTTATATATAAAGGCATTAATAATGTTTACTATATATTTTGGTTCTTATGTATTATTATTCATTTTTCAATTTCCATTTTGGTGCTATCTCCTACTCGCAATTATTATGGGTGTTGGCAAGGCAGGAGTAGGAATGAATGTTATGCATGATGCAAATCATGGTGCATTTTCAAGTAAAAAGTGGGTAAATAAGCTAATGGGAGCGAGTATTTATATACTTGCTGGAAATGTTTATAATTGGAAAGTTCAGCACAATTTGCTTCATCATACCTATACAAATATTCCTGGTCACGATGAGGACCTTGATGCTGGGCGTGTTATACGCTTAACGAAATATGCAAAATGGCATCAATTACATCGTTTCCAGCATTACTACAGTATCTTCCTCTATGGTTTGTTAACCTTTAATTGGGTTATTACTGCTGATTTTAAGCAGACAAAAAAATATCTTCGTAGAGGATTGGTCTATGGAAATGATACCTTACCGACAAAGACACAACAATGGTCTTCTTTGATATTTACAAAAGTACTATATATTACTATTTTCTTAGTGATCCCTACTGTGTTTAGTGAATTTGTTTTTTGGCAAGTATTCATTGCTTATTTCCTGATGCACTATGTTGCTGGCATGATTTTAAGTGTTGTATTCCAATTAGCTCATATTGGTGAAGATGCTCATATCGTTCTTCCTGAAAGTGACGGAAAGATGAACACTATTACAGCTATTCACCAATTACGCACAACAATTAATTTTGCGATGGATAACCGCATTGTGAATTGGTTTACCGGTGGTCTGAATTATCAAATTGAACATCATATTTTCCCAGGTATGAGTCACACGCATTACGTTAGGATTTCAAAGATTGTACGGGAAACTGCTCGGGAATTTAATCTTCCATATAATTCATATCTAACCTTGGGAAAGGCTATTTGGGGGCATATAAAACATTTGAAAAATATTCGTAATCAAAGACTAAGCACAACTTAATAATATAAAAACCTTGCGGAAACGTAAGGTATTTTTCTGGTAGAAATTTATTTTAATGTACTATAATTTTTAAACAAATATATCCCTTAACCTAATTAATCAGATTTTTATGTCTTTAATTAAGATACGAGTAGAGTTCACGGCAAAACAGCTTAAAGAACAAGGTCAAATTTTTCCTCACTTAGAAGATAACTATCCCAGATATGTGGATAATATTCTTAATGAATTTCGAGAGAAACTTGTTACCGAAGAAGATAGTCTGCGTCAATATATTGCTGATCTAGAAGCCGATACAAGCAAGGTTAACCTTGAGGAAATAATTAAATTTCAAGAAGCAAAATTTAAATTAATCACCAATGCATGAACAGGTATACACCATAGATCCTTTGGAAGGGATTTTGCAAAAATTGGTGAGAAAACTGATTTACTACCGTTGAATATTTTAGTTGAAATTCCCTTCATTCGCCATATGGTTGATTATAAACAGTACTAATCTCTTATAGGCACAAAAGAGGTAGTAGCTTAATAATACAATAAGCAATCAAGAAATTGGTTGCTTATTTTTTTTGCATAAGTGTAAAAACTAACACTACACTATCATTTGGATCAGATTGTGAATTATAAGTTTCAAATTGTTGATCAAGAATTGTAAAATGCTTTCCAAAGGTATCCTCTATTTCCTTCTCAGTAAAGAAATGATAGTAAACGCCAAATTTACTAAAATCACCTGCCTCATCTAATTGAGGATTCCAACCGAGGAACTGTGGTGTTTTTTTAGATAAGGATACTTTTAAAAAATATGCGTTATCTTTAAGCACTCGATATATTTCTTTTACGTACATTGGCCATTCTGCATGTTTTAAATGTTGAAAAGTTCCAATATCAGTTGCCATATCAAACCCATTATCTACGAAGGGAATTTCAAGAGCATTTCCAAGCATAAATCGTGCACGATCTGAATAACCTTCTTCCTGTATTCGTCCATTAACTTTTTCAACGATTGATTCAACATAATCAATACCGAGAACACGATAGCCGAGACCTACCAGTTTTGCCGCCCACAAACCCCGCCCAGCACCGATATCAAGTATAAGGGTGTCAGGATTCATTGGTGGAAGCATTTGCTCTGCCTTGTAACGATAGGGTATATGAGTCCAAATATCACTACCTGTTTGGTAAGCAAATTGAAAGTATTGTTTTTGTGTTGCAGAAGGGTGTTTCATAGCTGTTAAGATTATATCAAAAAACATGATACTGTCAGTTAAGGATGTTTTTAACTTGACTCAAATTAATATTTTTTGCATGATAATTGAAGAACTATAAATCCGTAAATTATGATTGAATATTTTTATTATATTTTTGGCATAATGATTGAAGTGATGATTCCTATATTTTTAGTTGAAATTGGTTATTTTATTGTGAGTCTTCGGCGCAAGGAACAGTATATACAAAATCTTTCTCAGGTAAAAAAATGTACCCTAGCTAGAGAAGATCTACACGATTGGAAAGATACAGCTATAATTTTTGGTGCAAATAAAAAATTTTATTACCTATCTAAAAAAAAGCAGCAATGTAGTTGTTGTAAGAAAAAATCAATTTTTAGAACCGTTCTTATGGATTTTAATTTTGATATAAATTCTAGTAACCCAATGATGCAGACATCTAGAGAAATGATTTAAAAAGATTTTTTTGAATTAAAGACATATGGCCTAATGGTCAGTATGTCCTTTTTTTATTTCAACAGTGTCTTTTATAGATATATCAATTATAAAGTTACATGGTTTCATCTAAAGGTCATTATCGTGAAACTTCTTGTGTACTTCTCGCAATTGTTTGTCGGTAATATGTGTATATATTTGTGTAGTGGCAATATTGCTGTGCCCTAGCATGATTTGGACACTTCGAATGTCAGCACCGTTTCTCAGTAAGTCAGTTGCAAACGAATGTCGGATCGTATGTGGGCTAACCTTTTTAGAGATACCTGCCTCGATTGCAATGTGTTTCACCAAGCGTTCCACAGACCGTGGTGTTATTCTGAGTGAAATATTTTGCTCTTCAAGTTTCACGATACGTGGACCTGCTTGTATAAACAAAGCTTCATCCATGTCAGTTCGCGTTTTAAGGTAATCAGAGACAGATTTTCGTGCATTATGGCTCAAAAAGACAATGCGTATTTTGTCTCCCTTACCTCTAATAGTCACTTCTTCCTTTGAAATATCAATGTCTCTATTCAACGAGGTCAGCTCAGAGACTCGCAATCCTGTAGAGAACAGCATATTTATAATGGCATAATTTCGAGAGTGTTTCTTCGCTGCACCAAGCATTCTTTTTAGTTCGTTAATATCAAGATGGTCGATATGTCGCGATTCTGTTTTAGCTAATTCTATATGATCGGGTGAGTAGACCTTGAGACCTTGTTTCATAAGATATTTCAAAAACATTCGAATCGCTATTAAATAGTAATTCTGTGTTTGTTTTTTCATTGTTGAGCCTGTTTGACCTTTTATTTTCATCCCTGGTTGTCGATTTAAATGAAGGCGAAATTGACGTATATTTTCTGCGTTAATATCAGTGGTATTTTTAATACCAGAAAATTCAATATATTTTGAAACATATTGATTATAGTTTCGAACAGTTTTAAGTGATCGTCCTTTTTCTATTTCTTGGTATTCGAGGAATCTTTGCAGAGCTTCTGTGATATTCATACTATTAGTATATCAAATATTATCAAAATATTTTCCGACATTAATCTGTTATAATTTAATGATGAATTCATCGATGCCATTAACACCACCACAAATACTTTTAGACGATATTATCTCTTTACCTGTATTATTTTTTGATTTCAAAGGAATTGAACAAAAAGGAATTATAGAGGTACATAAAACTATAGTTCACGACATTCGAGATTTATTTACCTTAATTCATGAATTAAATTTTCCTATTACTTCTGTAAAACCTATATCGGAATTTAATTATGATGATGACATTTCTATGGCAGCTAATAATACAAGTGCCTTTAATTTCCGGACGGTAGCGCTAGAACCAACACGTATCTCAAATCATGGTTATGGATTAGCTATTGACCTTAATCCAGTACAAAACCCTTATATAAAAAATGATATTGTTTTACCACCAAATGCTATGTATGCTTCAGATGCAACAGGAACGATTAGTGTAGATCATCCTATTACTCAATTTATGAAAGAACGTGGTTATGTTTGGGGTGGTAATTGGGGAAAATCATATCTTGATTATCAGCATTTTCACAAAGAGCCAAATAGTAATTTTTTAAAGAAATACATATAAAATATTTAATACGAATAAAAATGTTTGGGTAATAAAAGTATTGCAAAAGATTACTTCTATGTTATTGTACGTTTGTTATGTTAACAACAAAGAAGAAAAAGGACGTTATCGTAGGTGTACAAACTCACGATTCTGACACCGGTTCTCCTCAAGTGCAAATTGCACTACTGAGTGGACGGATTAAAGAATTGACTGAGCATCTCAAGGTCCACAAAAAAGATATTCATTCACGACGAGGATTAATCAAAATGGTTGATACTCGACGTAAATTACTTCGTAATTTCAAGAATGCTAACTTTGATGCATATCAAGGTTTGATTCAAAAACTTGGACTAAAGAAATAATTAAAAGAAAAAACGCATTTTGCGTTTTTTCTTTTTTGGCTTATTATCTAAAATTGTTTTTCACGTGGGGGTGAGATACAATATATATATATGAATAATGACACTAATGATAACAATGTTACTTCAAATGCTAATAACCTTGCTGCAGGAAATACATCCAAGGCACAAAGCCCTGTTTCGGGTGATGATCTAGTTGCTCTCAGCAACAGAGCTGCAGATCACCCAAAACCATCAAATCAAATGATGTCAGAAGATGCAATGAATGATTTAAAAAGTGAAATAAAGGGAGCTCTTTCTGGTGTTGGTGTACCTGTAAATGATCCTTCGCAGAATATTGTTACATCTCGTAATGATAGTGTTGTTGAATTGGAAGCAAGTGACAAAGAAATCCCCACAGGTAAAGCATATATACCAGAAATTTTTCATGACCTACCTATCACAGCAAAAGCTAATCCTATTACTACAAAACATCTTGCTGATGATCTACCAATCACACCAAAGGCAAACAAGGTTAGTACGCCCGATCACCTAATAAAAGAAGAATCTATAACACCAACAACAGCAGAGAATTCTATCTTGGATAATGTGGCGCAAGATAACCACGATGCACTTGTCGCATCACTGAAGAATGATATTCAATCTGAATTAAAAGACGCGAAAGGAGAAGCTTCTGTTGTTAAAAATAATAGACCAACTGATACTGGTATAAAACAAACTTATTTCTCAGATCTTTCTTCTGCTATGGGTTCAAATGAGCCAGCAACGATGTCAGAGCTACTTAGTAAGTCTCGATTTGAAAAAAAGGAAGCAAAAATTCTCTCACTACGATCACGAAAGAATATTGCATTTATAGGGGGCGCTACTGTTTTGCTATTGGCTTCAATTGCTGTACTTTCATTATTTTTTGGTAGTGATAAAAAAATAGAGTTTATTACACAAGAGAAAGTTGACTCATTGGTTCGGTCTAACCAGGATACGGGTATTAATGTTACTAACTTAGAATCATCTCGTATCAAGCAAGCAATTCGAGATGTTATAGAGATTGATATTCCAGAAGATGCTATTAATCAAATCTATTATGTTGAAAAAGACCAATTAGATAATTTAAGACGACTTGGGATAAAGGATATTTTTGATAAGACTAATAATCAAACACCGCCAACTCTCTATGACAATGTTGAAAATAATTTCACTCATGGGGTTTATTCAACAGATAAAAATTATCCTTTTATTATCCTTAAGACTCTTTCATACGATAGAGCTCTTGATGGATTGTTAGAGTGGGAACCAACCATAATTGATGATTTAGCGACATATTTAGATTTACCACCAGAAGCAACAGATAGAAGTCTTATAAAGCCTGGTTTTGAAGATGATATTCTTAGAAATAAAAACGTACGTGTCGCACGTTTCTTACCTCGTGAGGTTGATCGTCGTGGAATCTTTGACTTTCTTCAAGGAAACTCTGATGATAAGACTCCTGCGGCTACAGTAGAACCTGTTGATGGAGAAGGCTTAAGTGTATTTGGCGCTTTGGGGAATATGATTACACGTTTAGTTAATCAACCTGTATTTGCTCAAACGGAAAATACACCTCAAACAGGCGGAACAAGTTTTGGTAATATTGGAAACAATAATTTAAATGATAGTAGTCGTACTTGTTATAATAATAATTTCCCAGGTGAATCTTTTGATTCGACATATGAAGGTAGGGCGGGTTACTATTGTGTAAATAGTGTTGGTACTGATGATTCTGTTGACGTTAGAATTTCACGTACCGCTCCTGTTTGTTTTAATCCAGTAACCGGCGATCGTGTTCCCGACGAACTTAATCAAGATGGAAGTATCGTTCATAATACATATCCTGCCGCTTTTTGTTTTGAAGCTTACAAGTGTTACGCGTATCGTTGCTATGTTGGTGATGTTGCTGTTGCTGAACAGTCTGTTGGGCAACAATCTCCTGGATATAATTGCCGGACTGATATTGCAGGGGGGGCAATTTTTCATGAGAGTGACCCTCGACAAACATTTAAAAGTTCTGCGTCTCTTTCTTGTACACAGTTTACTGGATTGACGCAGTTAACAAATGTTGATAATGCTCTTCTTTGTTTTGATGATGAAACAGGAGAATTAACAGAAGATATAGGTGCGGGTGTGTCATGTGTATCGGCTCCAGTTGTTAGTGACGAATCTATCTGGGCAGAGCAAGCAATAGATACGAGTACCTGTGGCGAGATAACAAACAACGGAGAATTTCAAGAGCGATTAATACAAGCATCGTTTGGTTTGAGGGTTATTTCCACACTTGGTTGGTATCTTGGTTTATCTGGTTTTGATGTTCAAAATATGAATGCCATTGCTGATTTCTTGGCAGACGTTGCCTACGGAGATCAAACTAACCTCCCCGCATTGAATGAGGCTCTTGAGGTAGTACGTCAATTAGATTTGATTTTAAGCGATATTGATCCATACCTTGAATTACCCCAAACAGGACCCAGTGGCGGATTGAACGTTTATGGGCAATTATTAAATATTATTAATATAATTAAATGTGTCTTTAATGTTGGTGGAAATCTGCAATGGCTAACCTCTGATGCTATAAATACAGATGTGCCAATTTATGCAGGACAATCGGTGGAGAGTATGGAGCCTATACAAAAAACATTAGTACAGATTGGTTTGATGGATCCGTTATCTATTTCAGGAACCTTGGACATCGTTACTCAAGACGCCGTGTCTCAGTTTCAGGATGCAAATGGTTTAAACGTAACTGGTATTTTAGATCTTGATACTCTAGCATTGATTGAGTCTATTCTTGATAATCAAGGAACAATTATTAATACTGGTAATTCAATATCCGGTCAAGCTGCGATTATCGCAAACTATTTTTTGGAATCAAAAACTGTTGCTACCAGCGATAACGCCTTACAAATAGGGGCTTACAATACAACCGTCCAAGATTTACAGATAGTATTATATGCTGAAGGCTATGACATATCAGCCATTAATGGTTTGTTTACAACAGAAACCTGTGAAGCTGTTCAAGATTTTGAACAAGACGAAGGTTTAGAGATAACTGAACCCGTATCATGTGTTATATCTTTTAAAACCTTAGAAGCTCTGGATTCAATAAGTCGCCTGAAAGGCTATGTTGGCTCTGGGTTTAGTTTAAATCCACAAGGATTTCTGCAGGGTGAGGGTTCATTCGAAGGTATATTTGGTCCAGGAGTAACTAGTTTTGCTAACACAGCAGAAGCAGATACCTTAAATGAAGGAGATATTGTATTAATGTATACATTCCTTGATGAAAAAACAATATTAATCACTAGAGATGAAGTCGTTATTAATGAGGTTGTCAAAAGACGGGCACTCTCAGACATCTTTAAGTAGGCATATACAAAACTTGTAACTTTATATCGCTATCTATATACTTGTACATATATGATTAATATCGATACACAAAAGGAACTTCTTTTAGAAGAAAGAAAACAATTAGAAAAAGATCTTAATGCTTTGGGTATGCTAGATGAAAATGGAGGTTGGAGTGTACGTCCAGATGAAGGAGACGGAACACATGCAGACCCAATAGATAATGCAGATGCAACTGAAGATTTTGAAGAAAAAATTGCACGGTTGAATGTACTTGAAAAACAGCATGTTCAAATAGGAAGGGCACTAAATTCTATAAATGCAGGGACGTATGGAGTGTGTGAAGTTTCAGGAGAACAGATTCCAGAGGAACGTTTAGATGCAAACCCATCAGCTACGACAACTGTGGAGCACGCAAAATAAAGAACCATTTTTTGGTTTTTTTATTTTTGCTTGATTTCTAAGGTATAATATAGTTAATATGAAATTTGCTAAAGTCTACGCCGCACAGCCTGAATATTTACGAGGAAGAATCGTCAGTGTTGAGGTAGATATTTCCCGTGGCTTACATTCTATGTCTATTGTTGGTATGGCATCAAAAGCGGTCGATGAAGCGCGTGATCGTGTGAGTTCTGCATTAAAAAACTCTGGTTTCATTTCTCCCAAGTCTCAAAATGAAAAATTAGTTATTGCCTTAGCTCCAGCAGAATTAAAAAAAGAAGGGGCCTATTATGACTTAGCAATTTCATTAGGTTACTTGCTTGCAACTGAGAGAATATTATTTAATCCAGAAGGTAAACTATTCCTAGGTGAATTATCGCTCGACGGTTCTGTCCGTCCTGTATATGGAATTCTGCCAATAATACAGGCCGCAGCTGATGCAGGTTTTTCTGAAATTTTTGTTCCTCATGAAAATAGAGAAGAAGCAGTGCTAGTTTCTAATATTTCTGTGTATCCTGTAAAAAACTTAAAACAGATTGTTAATCATCTTAACGTCAACTTAGAAAAAAATGTTGTTATTAACTCTCAGAAACCAACATATACTTCTCAAAAAAAAATAGTATACATTACCGATTTTAAAGATGTTAAGGGCCAAGAAATCGCAAAGCGAGGATTAGAAATTGCTGCTGCTGGTGGTCATAATATTTGTATGTTTGGGCCTCCAGGGACAGGTAAGACGATGCTCGCGAGGGCTTTTACATCAATTCTGCCAAAACTAAGTAATGATCATATGCTCGAAGTTACTGGTATTCACAGTGTTTCAGGAAATCTTTCGAGTCTTGATTTAATGTATGAGTCACCCTTACGTACTCCCCATCATACATCTAGTTATGTTGCGATTGTCGGAGGTGGAACGACCCCTCGACCTGGAGAAATTACGCTTGCACACCGTGGAGTATTATTCCTGGATGAGTTTCCCGAGTTTGATAAAAAAGTTTTAGAAAGTTTGCGCCAGCCATTGGAAGATAGAGTTATAACGGTTTCTCGTGCAAAAGGCACGGTTCAATTCCCTGCAGACTTTATTTTAGTTGCAGCAATGAACCCATGCCCTTGTGGTTTTTATGGTTCTGAACATGGACGTTGCATCTGTGCAGCTCATGATATTGCACGCTACAATAAGAAGATTTCAGGCCCTATCGTTGATCGCATTGATATGTGGCTGCCTGTTGAACATATTGATTACAAGCATTTAACAAATAATATTGAATCAACTGGTGAAATATCTGAAGATATTCGGGCACGTGTTATCCTTGCTAGATCTATTCAATATAATCGCAGTGGTGGAGATGTGTTAAATAGCTCCCTATCCTCAAAGGATATTCAAAACCAAACACTCTCAGAGGAAGTAGTGGATGTGTTACAAAAAAGTGCACAGCAAATGCAATTATCACCCCGCGCATACCATAGGGTTATAAAGATCGCCCGTACTATTGCTGATTTGGAGCAATCCCAAACCATTCAAATAGATCATGTCTTAGAGGCACTTCAATATAGACCTCAGTTAAAATAATAAAAAACACCTAAGGGTGTTTTTTATTATAATTATCTCAAGAAATTAACATTTCGTTTTTTTCCATTTGATTCTATTATTTCAAAATGTAAGTGAGGTCCTGTTGATCTTCCTGTTGATCCAACCGCTGCAATTTTCTGACCTTGTTTTACTTTTGAGCCGACGCCAACATAAATCGCATTTGCATGGGCATACAGAGTTTGTGTACCATTTGAATGTTGTAGAACTAGACATTTACCATAGCCTGAACCACAACTTGTTTTAAGAACTGTTCCATCTGCGGCAGCAACAATAGGGGTACCTCTTGGGGCACCATAATCAACCCCGTAATGATATGTACCTTTTCGCGGACCAAATCTTGAAGTAATCCTTCCTCCAGTTGGTCGAGTATAATATCCACTCGATGAAGATTTTGTTGAAATCTGAATTGAGCTTTTACTACTTGTTGTAATTTTTGTTATGATATTCTTTCGTTTGGTCCCATTTGGAATAATTATCATTTTACCAGGAACAAGTTCTGTATCCTTAATATCGTTATATACCGTTATATCTTCGGTTTCTACATCATAGGTTCGTGCAATTTTACTAAAAGTATCTCCTTTTTTGATGGTATGCCTAACTCCTGACACAGGTAGAATTTTTAATTCTTGACCAGGTTTAATATTTTTTCCAAGATCATTTTCCCATCTAATAGTATTGATTGAGATGTCAAAGTTTTCAGCAATCTGAGATAAGGTATCTCCTTCTTGTACAATATAAACAATAAGCCCTGAAGCATCTACCTCAATATCATTTGAAGAATAAATTCCATTTGTGATACTCACTTGAGGTGAGAGTAAGGCAAGTCTGTTGTTAATACTGATCTCCCGTGGACCACCAATAGCTAAGGGAATTTCAAGTCCATAATCAGGAGCAAGAATTTTTAGTCGTTGCGAGTTAGTGTCACTTGTTGTTTGTGAGCGGAACTCTGTCGCGGAATAGGCTGGAGTTGAATAAAACGCAGCAATAAGAAGACCTAATGAAAATAACCCAAAACTCGCGATGTGGGCATAATCCTTAAAATATTTCGTCGTATGATCTAAATCAGACGAGTCTTGAGCAGATGATTTGATAAGTCTTGGGTGTGACTTCTATTATTTCTTGAAGCCAAAAAAGTTTATACTCATATGATAACATTTCAGTAAATAGCAACTATTGACAATACAGTATATAGTATAGTTTAGTTTAGTATGAATAAGTAATCATTGTATACTACATTTATGATTAAGAAGAGCTAAACAATAGATACGTATATAAATTTCTTGAAATGTATGTTGAGAAATTCCTTATTCATTTTTAACTATTTATAAATCCACTTCAACATAATTATGGAAACAATACCGCTACAAAACTCAAAAGAAAAAACATCTCCAGAGTCTACCTTTAATATGACTCATAAAGACCGCGAAATTTTTGTTAAAGAAAAAACAAATGAGATGTCCGTTTTAAATAAGAAACTTGAAGCACAAAAAATAGAAGTAGATAGTTTTGATAAAAAAGGTAAAACAGATCAAGCAGAAACGGCTTATAAGACACTGAAAGGTCTTGAAGAAGAAAAAGATTTACTCAACCAACAAATTCAAAAATATAATCGAATATTGTCTATTCCTGCTGAACTCGCAAAAGCAAAGTTGTTAATTGGAATTTTTGAAAAAACAGGTAAAGATCAATCAGCTGAACAAGAATTAACGCGCATACATAAACTTGAAAAAGAATTACAGAAACTGATTGATTCATCTAATAAAGAATCTCAGACTTCTAAAGAAAACGTAGATATCTCAAAGAAAACAATTCTTGAAAATAATACTACTTTTTCAAAAGATACAACTTATAATACTAATGATAGGGAGTCAAGAATTGCTGCTGCAATTGCTGCAGCTGAAACTCTTGAATCTCAAAAAAAAGAAGAATCAAACTTAGAAGTAGTTTCTAGAGAAGATGATTATGTTGGGCAAGTCGATAGTATTCGAAAATCTATTGCTTGGATGAAAGAAAGTAGTTTTAGTACGCCAAGTATGATTGCTCGTGAAGAAAGAAAACTTCAAAATCTAATCGAAAATAGAAAGATTGATAGTCTTGAAGCAGAATTAATTAAAGAAGATTCAAAAAAAGGGAATATTGAAAAAGCTCTTGGAAGTTATAATCAAAAGGTAATTGAAAAATTTAGAAATTACAAGGAAAACACAAGAGCAGGTAAGTCTTTTGTAGAATATACTGAAAAAATGAATAGTGGTAAGCCTTGGCAACGATTTGCTAAACGTGCACTTGTTGCAGGAGTATTTGGAGCTGTTGGTGGAGCCATTGGTATAGTTGCTGGTGCTGGACTAGCTACAGCCGGAGTTGCTGGTTTGGCTGGTGCTGGATTCTCTGTTACTCGAATGGCAGCTTCTGTTGGTGCAGGTTCAATTACAGGTCTTGCTCATAAGGCTTTAACTAAAAAAGGAGTTCAAGAGAATACTGATCGCTATACTTCAATGTATGATACAGAAATAGATACAAAGCTCACTGAAAAATTAGAAGTGGATCATATCGTTGATGGTCGAAAACTAGATGCTCGAAATCGTGAATATTTAAATGAATTACGTGAAAAACGTAATAATCCTGAAAAACTGTTAACTAAAAAAGAAAATGAGGCCTTAAATGCAATGGAGAATATTCGTAAAGAACATACACTAAGTTACTTACGTTCTAAAGATAATTACAAAGAATTAATAAATAGAGTTCGAACCCAAAATGAGCGTAATAATGCAATTGCTTCTTCTATTGCTGGTTTAGTTGTAGGACTAGGATCTGGGGTATCAGGTTTGCGAGCAGAGACTATTGATTCTATTGTTGGTGGCGGGACAGTTATCCAAAATCTTGAAAATCCTCTTCCTGAAGGTATCGTAGAAGTTCAACAAGATATAGAACCAGCAGTTACCACTGTAATTGAAGATGTCGATGGAGGAACTCTAGATGAAATACTTATAACTGCAAAATCAGATGGTATTCCAAGTCTTACTTCTGAGGGAGTCAAATTTCAAAATCTAGATTTAACTTCAGGAATTTTATCTAGTGAGTTAGTTCAAAATACGATAGAAATTGTAGGAGAAAAACCAAGTGCTGAAATTATCTCTGGGGACATTTTTATCAAAAAGGGTGAAGGAATTACACATGCATTTTTACGTCAATTAGAAGCCAACCAAGAGTTAAGAGATCATTTACCTAGTGGAGCAGATGCATTTAGTGTTGCAAAAGAACTTGGCTATATCGGTGAAAATGATGAGGTGAGAGTTAATTTTGGAAAAGGAGCTGGTTATGAATTAAAATTAGAAGATGGAAAACTTATTTGTGTGGAACACCTTGGTGGCTCAGTTAATAGTGATGGTAATTATGTTGGTGGAGAAATTCATGAAACCCATGCTTCTGGTCAACCGTTCGAAGGTAAGGGAATTGAAGATCGCTCTACTTCACAAAATTATGAATACATACAACCAAGAGGTACATTTGAAACAAATCAACCTGAAACAATATTAACTCCTATTATTGAGCCACCAACAGTAACTCAAACTGAAGCTATATTGACCCCTTTGGATAAAGAAATTGTCCCAAAGAAATCACCACTTGATCTTCTAAATGAGGAAGTAAATCCTATTAAAAAGGCTTATACTGAAGGAGTTATTATTGGTTCACAATCATTGGATACAGGGGAATCAGTAGATGAACCAAAAGAGCTAACTGATAGAGAAAAACGTCAAGCACGCCGAGCTGAAAATAAAAGAATGAGACAAGAGCGACGTATGGCAAGGATCAAAAGCGGTAAGGGTGGTGGTTGGTTAGAAAAAGCAGCACTATTCCTAACTGGGGCTGGAGTAGGTTATGGAGTAAATGATATTATTGAAGACGGAGGTAGTGGAGGTTCTTCAACAAGAGGCAATATTCCTCCTGTGTATAGGCCAACAGAACAAGAATGGGGTGGAAGAGATTCTGGTTCTAAATAAAGAATTAATCTTATAAATTGAAATATAAATTATGGATAAACAAAAAAACTACACACTACACGAAGCAATTAAAGAGATGTTTGATTTAGAAGATTATTCTCCAGAAGAAAAAGAAAAAATGCTTAATGAGACGGCTGGCATGGTTATGGAAGGAACAATTCTTCGAATGCTTGCTGAATCAGATGAACAAACTCAAGAAAAATTTGCTAAATTTACCGAAACAAATCCACAGGAAGATGAAATGACTCAATTTATTGAAGAAAATTTCCCAACATTTAGTCAAGTGATGATTGATGAACTAAAGATTTTAAAATCTTTAGGCAAGGAATCAAAAAATAATTAAAAAATAAAAGCACCTTTAAGAGTGCTTTTATTTTTTAATTTTATGTACTATGAAAAAAATATAAAATTTGATTTTAAAAGTATAAAAAAATTTTTACAAGATTTAAATACGCAACAAAAAAATTTCTAATGAACAAGCGAAAGAAATAGAAACTGCTCAAAAAATATAGAGGTTGATAATGTGTAGTAAGGTTAAGAGAAACATCAAAAAGACTACAATGCTCAAGTTATAAAACATGAAGAAATTTTTGCTGAACTTAATAGAGGTCAATTTGTAGGTGTTGAACCAGAAAAATTGTCTTACCTGGAAACAGACGAAAACTATGGAGTTTTCTATACTGCTGAAAATTTAATCTTTTTACAAAGATGATCTTGAGCTTATACATCAAAATATCGCACAAGATGGTACTGAGCGAGAATAAGATATGATTCAAAAGATTATAGTTCGAATTAATAGATTTGATATAAAAGAAAATTTAGCAAAAGATTCTTTTCGGTATATGCTTACATTTAAAATAAATAGCAGTGCACACCTTGCTGCATATGAATTATGTAGATCAGCCTGTAAAGATGCTGTTGAATTCGAGACAGATTCTGTACGTTAAACTTTTGATATAAATGAGCGTGAAGTCAAGCAGATAAATACAAAGAAAGTGATTAATGACGAAATAAAAATAGCAACATAAACACTACACGTTAGTGTTTTTGTTTTGGCTATTTTTAAAGGCATTGATATACTCAAGACATGAATCATTTAGATACTCTAAACGAAGAACAGAAAAAAGCCGTCCTCCATACTGAAGGTCCATTGTTGGTAGTTGCAGGAGCTGGAACAGGAAAAACAAAAACACTAACGCACCGTATACTTCATCTCGTTGAAAAAGGTGTTGAACCATGGAGTATATTGGCGATTACTTTTACCAATAAGGCTGCTATGGAGATGAGAGATCGAGTTATTGAGATGCTTGGAACTGATGATCATATTCCAACCATGAGTACTTTTCATTCCCTCGGTGTACGCGTGCTCAGGCAATGGCATCAAAAAATTGGAGTAAATAAATATTTTAATATTTTAGATACTCAAGATAAGATGTCGTTAGTCAAACAGGCAATGAAATTTCATGACGTAGATCCAAAAGAGTGGGAACCACGAAAAATTGCTTCCGGTATTTCTCGTGCAAAATCTGATGAAAAAACTTCACTAAATTACGAGCCAAATAAAAATCCATTAACCCAATATATTGCTTTAGTATGGCCAAAATATGAAGAATTAAAAAAAAATGAAGGTTCATTGGACTTTGATGATCTGTTATCTGAAACATACTTTCTACTGCGTGATGATGCTGAGGTGCGAGAATATTATCAAAACAAATGGAATTATATCCATGTTGATGAGTATCAAGATACCAATACTATTCAATATAAAATAGTCAAAACCTTAGCAGAAAAACACCAGAATATTTGTGCTGTAGGTGATGGAGATCAAAACATTTATTCATGGCGAGGAGCAGATATGAAAAATATTCTTAATTTTGAAAAGGACTTTAAGGGAGCACGCGTAATTATTCTAGAAACAAATTATCGCTCTACGCAAAATATTCTTCAGGCAGCCCATGATATTATTTCAAAAAATACTGAGCGCATTGATAAAAAACTTATCACAGAAAATGAATTAGGTGAAAAAATTATTATGTACGAAGGTTTTTCTGCAAACCAAGAAGCCTCATGGGTAGCGAACAAAGTTCAACATTATATTCGGTCTGGAACTGAACCTCGAGAAATAGCGGTACTTTTTCGAACTAATTTCCAATCACGAATCCTTGAAGAAGCATTTTTAACACGAATGATTCCTTATCAGGTAGTTGGAGTAAAATTTTTCCAACGAAAAGAAATTAAAAATCTTATGAGTTATCTTAAGTCCTCATTTAATCGTGATTCACTCTCTGATATTAAGCGGGTTATTAATGAACCAAAACGTGGATTAGGAAAGGTAGCTATTGCTCAAATATTTGCAGGTCAGCCAGAAAATTTATCTGCAAAGGCAAAATTATCTTATGATTCGTTTGTTATATTACTTGATCAAATCTACGAATTTGCCCAAACAAATGAACCTTCTGAAACCATTAAATATATCATCAAGTATTCTGGACTTGAGAAGAAATTAAATGATGGGAATGACGATGATAAAGAGCGCCTAGAGAATATGAAGGAATTAGTGACTTATGCTAATAAATATGATGACCTAGAAAATGCGTATGATATGTTCTTTGAAGAAGTTGCTTTATTATCTGATCAGGATTCATTAGGTTCAAACACCAAAGATAGTAATACCTCAAAACTTATGACGATTCATTCGTCTAAGGGATTGGAGTTTAAATATGTTTTTGTTGTAGGGCTCGAGCAGGGCTTGTTTCCTTCGCAGCGTGATGATACAAAAAACAAACATGAAGATGAAGAAGAGCGACGTTTGTGTTACGTAGCCTTTACCAGAGCAAAAGACCAATTACATGTATCGTACGCAAAATTACGAACTATTTACGGGCAACAGCGAATTAATGAACCTTCAGAATTTATGAAGGATATTTCAGAGTCATTATTGGAATATGATGAAGATTCATACAGTTCGTCTAAACAATCAAATGCTAGTGAAAAGAATTATTATAATCAGGATGATGATGGAGAAATCACGGAAACATTTTTTTTAGATTTTTAAATATTCACCTTAATAAAAAATGATGAAGGTCGGACCTTCATCATTTTTTATTGAAAGTAGACAACTCGTTTTTTTTTATGGACTGGGTATACTTTGTTTATATGTCACTTCAGGCAAAAAAATCATTAGGACAGAATTTTTTGAAATCTCGAAAAGCTATTAATGCTATGATTTCTGCACCCGAAATTTCAGCGACAGATATTGTAGTTGAAATTGGGCCAGGAAAAGGTGCATTAACCAAGCCTCTCTTGGAAACAGGAGCAACGGTGATTGCCTTTGAATTAGATGAACGTATGGTTGAATATCTTTCTGAATTTTTTTTTAGTTATATCAATACTGGAAAATTAATATTAGTACATAAAGACGTCTTGGAAGTAGATATTGGAGAATATACAAAGGGTCAACCCTATAAGGTTGTCGCAAATATTCCTTACTATATTACTAATCTTATTATTAGAACATTTCTTTCTGGCGCTTATCAACCAACTGCTATGTGTTTGTTAATCCAAAAAGAGGTTGCCGAACGTATTGTTTCTCGGGATGGAAAAGAATCAATACTTTCAATATCTGTTAAATTATTTGGAACACCTTCATATATAATTAAAGTTGGGCGACAATATTTTTCTCCCTCACCAAAAGTTGATTCAGCAGTAATTCTAATTTCTGATATTAATCGTGAATCGATTAAAGGTAGTAACTATGAGCAAATTTTCTTTAATGTTATAAAAACTGCCTTTGGTCAAAAACGTAAACAAGCCATTAAGAACCTAAGAAAACTTGCTCCAAAAGAACTTTGGCAAGCTATCTTTAATACTTTGAATATCGATCTTCAGGCACGTGCTGAAGACATTCCTTACAGTCTCTGGATTCAAGTAATTGGAAAATACTTAAAATAATTAAAGACTAAACACAAATAATAATCTAAAATTACCTATACTATGAATTTTTTAAAGAAAAAGTTTCTCTCTGTCTAAAAATTTAGATGATATCATCTGGTTACTCTGGATATAAAAAACAAGGTCTTTTTTTGGGTAAAAAGAATTACATGAATACTATTTTTTAATGGGAGAATTAATGTAAACAAAAAGTAATGGATATTCTCTCCTTGTTAACGTATCAATAAAATATTCGTTATTGTTTGCCATATTGCTCAGAATAATTGGCAAACACTTGTTTTCAAATAAAATAAGAAAACAAAAAAATTTCTGTATTATTATAATCTTGATAATAGATAGATTTTTATTTGGAACTCTGTACTCATAATTAGATTTCACCAGAAGTATTTAATTATAATTCTGCTTATACTTTTATAAATAGGGATTTGATTCTCTTTGCTACCTTCTATTATTTTTTACTGCGTGTTTTGTATACACTCATTCAGCTCGCCATTTATATGAGAAAT
>JBLIKX010000010.1:0-22549 GCA_047637555.1 Crocinitomicaceae bacterium | reverse complement strand
TCTTCGATCTCTTCTCCTGTTGATTTTATTTGGTCTCTTGGTTGATTTACTGTATTGGTATTTTGTTTTTCAGTGACATCTTGTATTTTTTTATCAGTCAGTAGCCATGATATTTTAAGAAATACATTATTATTTATTAACTCAGTATCATTATAGGTACTAAAATTACTACAAAGAATTTCTTTATTTTTTTTATTTGTAAATGCTGAGTTATTAATGAAATAAAGACCATCAGTAAGAGTAATATTTTCTTGTTCGAGAATATTATTTGGATTTTCCCATTCACCAAGACATCTACCAGGTCGGTTCACAAGAACATCAGCTTCAATCTCTATAGTATTCCAACAATACAAAGCAGTTATCAAAAGAATAGGAATGAAAATATAATTACGTTTTTTGAATATCTTCATTTTCATATAAACTAGTATTCACTTATTATAGCAAAAGACCTATTTTTTGCACCAAAATGCATAACTTTGTTATAGTAGAATCATGAAAAAAAAGGTTCGAGAACTTAAAAAAAAATACCAACATATAATTATGCCAGTAGCTCTTGTCGGTGGTTTTGTTTTTGATATTTTTACCCTAAATCAAATCGATCAAATATTTGATAATGCTATTTTGATTACCCATATATTAATTGCAGGAACAACTATCGCTTTTTTATTCTCCCAAGGCACTCCATTTGGAAATAAATTTTTAACTGAAAAACGTGTCTCGCTTATAGAAACAATCATGGTCTTCTCTTTTGGAGCACTCTTTAGTGGATTTGTTATCTTTTATACACGTAGTGGCTCATTAATGACGAGTTGGCCCTTTGTACTAACGATGCTTACGCTTATGCTTGGAACAGAATTTCGTAAGGAATATTTTATGCGACTTCGTCTCCAAATTGTTGTTTTTGCAATGGCATTAGTTTCATGGGCAATATTTTTTGTACCTGTGGTTATTAGAAAAATGGGTCCATGGATTTTTATATTCAGCACCTTCGTTGCGGGAGTTCTCATTACTGGGTTTATTCTTATATTAAAAAAAATAAACCCAAAAAAACTTACTCTTCATTTAAAGAAAATTATCATTCGTATTGCAGGAATATTAGTTATTTTTAATTTTCTTTACTTTACAGATATTCTCCCTCCTATCCCTCTTTCGTTAAAATATAAAGCAGTCTATTACGAAGTGTCACGATTAAATCCAGGATATTCAGCACAATATGAAAAAACCCCTTGGTATAATCTTTTTCAAAAAAGAAGTCGAGAGATGTACTGGAGAGAAGGTGAAGATATTTTTGTATTTACCCAGGTGTTTGCCCCAACAAAACTAGAAACAACTATTAATCATGTTTGGGAATTTTACGACCCTAATAAACGTAGATGGCAGGAACGTAACACCATATCAATCCCTATTGCAGGTGGTCGGAAGGATGGGTATCGTGGATTTTCTAAAAAAAAATCTCTGGAGGTTGGTAAGTGGAGGGTGAAAACACAAACAACACGCGGTCAAACGCTAGGGCTTATTCGATTTGAGATAGAAGAATACGGACGGAATATACGTGAACTAGTAACTGAGAAATTATAAAAACACCTTTCGGTGTTTTTATTTTGGCTCAATAGTATCTGGATCAATAAATAAACAAAGATTCTTAGGTACTTGTTCTTTCAATAACTCATCGGCAACGGCAGTTTCGATATCGTCTTTAATAACACGAGCTAATGGCCGTACACCAAATTTTGGGTCATGACCTTTTCGTGCGAGAACTTTAATTAATTCATCCGTGAGAACTACTTCTAATTGATATTGTTTACGTAAATGACGATTAAGCTTATCAAGCATAATTTTAGTTACAGTTTCAATCTCAGCTCTACCGAGAGATTGATATAACACGGTTGCATCAAAACGGTTAATAAACTCTGGTCGTAAAATTCCTTTTGATACAATGTGTTCAATCAATAATTCTTCTGACTCAGAACCATTAGCCATCATATAGGTTGCCCCTGCGTTAGAGGTACAAATAATAATAGTATTTCTAAATGAAATAGTTCGCCCTGTCGTAGTATGAAACTCTCCCTCATCTAACATCTGCAAAAAGATATTTAATATATCAGGATGAGACTTTTCGATCTCATCGAAGAAGACTAATGAAAATGGTGATTCTTCTACCTTGGCTCCAAGACGCTCTATAAATCGGGACATGGTGTTTAACTCACGAAATTCTGACATATCAAATCTAATCATCATATGCTCTCCACCAAAATAATATTGAGCGAGCATTTTAGCGGTATGTGTTTTTCCAACACCTGTTGGGCCCAAGAACAAGAATGAGCCAATTGGTTTAGGTGAATCACTCACA
Source organism: Crocinitomicaceae bacterium (assembly GCA_047637555.1). Taxonomy (GTDB): domain Bacteria; phylum Patescibacteriota; class Minisyncoccia; order Phycocordibacterales; family UBA1006; genus UBA1006. The sequence goes on along the minus strand of JBLIKX010000010.1, from coordinate 20,199 downwards.
CCAGCACGTCCACGTTTTAGGGCTGAGGCAATCGCTTTTATAGACTTATCTTGACCAATAACATGCTGTTTCAAAACTTCTTCGAGGTGAATTAATTTTTGTTTTTCATCGCTCTGTAGTGTTCCCAATGGTACATTTGTCTTTTGTGACATGAGCTTCTCAACATCTTCTGTGTTTAACACTTTTCCAGGAAAGGTTACTAATTCTTCTAATATATCAATTGATTTCTCTGGTTGGGCAGTATTCATCATCAGTTTGTTAGTTAAAATAACGACAGAGGCCAACACATCATTACTCATTCGTTTCTCTTGGCTATTACTTACAACCCAGTCATAGAGATATTTCATTGTAGTATCGTCATCTGGTGGATACATTTCAACCACCTCACTAACACGCATCAGATTTTGATGGTGTTTATAGGTTTCATTATATGATCCCCAATCAGTTGTTAGAATTAATTGGAAATGGTTCTGATCCAAATACGGCTCAAGAACCCCTACAATATTAAAACGTTCAATATTCTCGATTACCAATACAACATTTCGAGCTTTCACTGCCTCTTTTATACAGGATTGGATTTCATTAACCGTCATTTCTTCTGGAAATAATTGAACAAGTCGTTTTCCATTCAATGCAGGGACAGCTAAATCTCGATACATTAATCTCCCAAGATGAGCTAAACGAGTTGATTTTCCAATACCCTGGGTACCAACAACTAAAACATTTTGCTGATTTTTTCGAGACAATACTCGCTGCATTTTTTCTAAGGCCTGATCATGATCAAGTACTAATACCTCGGATCCTTTTCGAAGATCACGACCATGCTTATCCAATTCCCACGTCACTGGATAAGCCCATTCACGCCCGAGGGATCCATTATGAACGAGGTTCTTGAAATCTACTTTGATTGGTAGCAATACAAATACAGGAATGAGAATAAGCATAATCAAGAGCGCCAAAAGTCCAGCAACAATGGTTGTAACACGAATTACAAAACCAAAAATAACCGCAAAGAGGTAAAATGTTGCCTGTTCTATATATCTCCAGATACCTTTTTCATCACTCTCGTAACGTTCCTGGCGCCATGGAACTAATAAGGTTCGAAGTAATCCGCTCATTGAAAAATAGTATTTAATAAACTTTATGATTGCATGCCACGATTTGATTCCAGTTTTCATAGATATATTATAACATCAAACAAAAAACATCTTATTATTAAGATGTTTTTAATTGAATAACAATATCTTCTAAGTTACGACGTGATAGTAATCCTGTTTTTTTGAAAATTGGTTCTCCATTTTGAAAAGCGATAGTTGTTGGAATACTAGAAACACCAAATTTTTTTGGTAATTCATTCTCAACATCAATATCAACTAAGCCAACAATGATACCTGATTCAGCATATTTATCAGCCACATCATTAATTAATGGTTTTTGCATTTTGCATGCCCCGCACCAGCCAGCAGAAAACGTTATTATTGTTGCTTTTTTTTGAGTGATAACCTGCTCGTCAAAATATTCTTTATTTACAAATCGAGCTTTTATTCTTTTTTTTCTTTTAAATAAATTAAACATATCTAAGAGTAGTAATTTTATAATCGACAACTCACCTGAAGTGCCTCAATATCAATATGAGTGAGTTCACCTTTTTGATTATCGTCAGTGAGAAGATAATACATTACTGAATTTTTATCATCAACATGATCAATACCTAAAACGTGGCCAAACTCATGAATGAGTAAGGTTTGTAACTCAGGGATACCATCATAACTGTAGACATTAATCTCGGTTCCGTCAGTATTCCCAGCATCAAACTCATGACCGACAGTGAATAATTGATTATATTCACTTACCCCATCATTATAGAGATCAACCTTTTGGTTATTCTCATCAGCAAGCTCGTTCACCTTACCTAATAAAGTTTTTACCTCAGTTGCTGTACGGTCTAATTTTTCTGCATCACTTTCAAGTTTCTGATATTGAGCTTGTGGCGCACCACCTATTTCATTCCAGTAACTCACTTCTTTTTCATATGACGACAATTTGGTCTCATATGAGCGGACAGACTTTTCATAATTACGTACCGCAGATTGATATCGCGTTTGAATTGAATCTAATGAATTCTGACGTGAATCCAGCGTATTTTCTAATTTGTCGCCTTCATACAGACGTTCTTGTTCCTCACTCCAAATTAAATTAACCTTAAATGTAGCATTTGGAACATACCTGAAAAGTTGCTTTTCTGCAGAAGTTTCCCATGGAATTTCTGCAAGTTCAATTTGATTAATAAATTCACCTTGAGATATCTCAAAGCGTTCGTCAAACGCTCCTATACTATACTCAATTACCCGTGAGCAAGGCGAACGCAAAACATTCTCCCAGAGAAAAAAAAGACTTAATATCAGAGTTCCATATAAGAAAATTGTCCATAACCACTTCATAAGTACAGCATACCAAAAAAAAACCTAGATGGCTTGGTTTTTATACTAACGTTTAAGATGAAATAAAAGCTGTATCCGAGAATTCCCATAAGTTCTACCCTTTTAAAAAGAGAAAATATATTTATTATCATTTAAAATTATTTATTAATATACACCCGAGGAACGCGATATGATATTTGAGACAATAACTCATAAATACTCGTGTCACTCCAAGCAGCAATATCAAAAAAAGTAATTTTTTCCGTTGCTGATTTACCAACCAAAATAACCATGTCTCCTTTATAGGCAGTACCACAAGGACCAAGATCAATCATCATTTGATCCATACATATACGCCCTGCGATAGGGTAGATTGTGTTATTAATAATAACCTTGCCATGGGTTCCCATGGCACGCTGATAGCCATCGGCATAGCCAACAGGTAAGGTAACAATTCGTGTCCCATGCTCTGCAATATAGCGATGACTATATCCTAAACCAGTACCACTTTCAATATATTTAAAATAAACAACTTCAGTTTTCCAACTCATCACCGGTTGCAATTTGATACCACTTGGAATAGCAATACCCTCAAATAAACCGTATAAAATCATGCCTGCTCGAACCATAGAATAATGAGCCTTCTGATGGAATAAAATGCCTCCAGAATTTGAGTGATGAATTAGTTCAAATTCATAACCATTATCCTTAAACATCTCAATGACCTTGTCGAAACGTTCAATCTGAGTTTGGGTGAAATCTGAGATTTCATCTGATTTAGCAAAATGAGAATATAAGCCTTCGAAATCAGTATTGCTACAAGTATTCATCACAGGAATAAATTTTTGAGCACGTTCCCAATGAACGCCAATGCGGCCCATACCAGTGTCTACTTTTATATGAACTTTTGCTCGCTTACCAAAGATCTCTGCAGCTGCATCAATTTGAGCTAACTTTTCATCTGATGGTGCCGTAATAGTAAGATCATATTGAATGCAGATAGGAATTTGTTTATCACTAATAGCAGAAAGAACCAAGATGGGTATTTCTATTCCTGCTCTACGTAATTCTACGCCTTCTTCTGGTATAGCTACGCCTAAATATTCAGCACCAAGTTTCTCAAACTCTTGAGACATTCTAATAATGCCGTGTCCGTAGGCATTACCTTTTACAATACACAAGATCTTTTGTTCTGAGATCTGTTTTTTTATTTCATGAAAATTATGATGAACCTTTTCAATATCTATCTCAACATAAGTTGGACGCGTTAAAAGTTCTTGGTGAATATTAGACATTAACAAATTATAGCAAGAAAAATCACTTTTATATTAAAGTGATTTATAGAACATTAATGACTATGTTGTGCACAAGCACTTTCTATACCTTTGTTGTCTTTTTTGATTGCACTGATAAAGGGATAGCACGCTAACCATGTTGTTAGGGGAACCGCGAGCGTTAATGCAATAGCTCCAATCAATGAACGTATAATTTCAATAAAAATGAATTCTTGACTTATCAAAATCATAAAAGGTATCTCTAACAATGAGATAAACATAATCATAGGTAGTGTTGCTCCAACATAAGCAAAAACAAGAGTGTTTACTAATGATGAGATATGATCACGACCGACACGTAATGCCTTGATGAAAATATTTTTTTGACTAAGCGAGTTATCACTCGAGAGTTCCCGAACAACGGCTACCTGAGTAATAGTAATATCATCGAGAACTCCTAGTACTCCAATAATAATCGATGCTGAGACAATGCGAACAAGGTCCAATGCCTGTTCTGTTTCAAAAGAAAGGAATTGTATTTCATCATTAATTAATCCGGTAAGCGATGAAAATTTACTTACCAAACTAATTAAAATGACGGCTAATATTATAGAACTAAGAGATCCTAAAAAAGAAACGAGGCTTTGATAATTGAATCCATGAGTTATAAAAATACTAATGAATAATATACATAATCCAAAAATAAGAGTTAGAGAGATAGGATTAAATCCTTGTATCAGTAAAGGTACAAGGACCAATAATAAAAGCAACATACTTATAAATAAACTCCCCAAGGACCTGAGCCCTTTTTTACCTGCAAGAAGTATAATACTCAATACAAAAATACTCATCAGAAATAATAATGGTTTATTTCTATTCACAGTCGCAAAATTATAGGTATCTGTTTGGGAAAAATACTCTACAAATACTGATGAACCTATCTCTATTTCTTGTCCGTACGTATCTAATGCAATAATAGTATTGTCAGATAATTGAGTAGTATACAACCGTAGGTTATTTTCATCTTCAGTAAAATTAATTACTTTGCCCGAAATATATTCGCTTTGAAATTCATTTACGTCAAAAGACTCCTGAGCAAATACTGGTAAGGAAAAAAAGCTAATAAAAAATATAATTATAATGTTGAGCATTTTTTGCATAATCCAAAGAGTTCAAAAATATGATTAGTAATAGTATAGCCGGTTTTGTTTGCACTATCTAGAATTTCTTGATTAAGGCACGCATCTATAGAAGAACGGGATTTGCATCTTGTACACACAATATGATGATGATGATGATCACCCTGAAACTCAAAGTACGAAACACCTTCACGAAAATCTGTCTGGTAAATAATACCGACGTCAACCATAACCTTCAGAGAACGATAGAGAGTAGAAACATCAATAGCTGAGCTCATTTTTTGTTTCATCATGTCAATAGTAAGAGGTTCATTTGCTGTGTTAAGCATTGCCAAAATATCGATCCTTTTTTGAGTAACTGAAATTTTTTTTTCTTTCAATAATTTTCTATACATATTAATATGATTACACAGGAATATATTATTTACAAATTATTTGCAAATAAGTAAACTCTAAACATATGGAACACATTTCACTTATACTACTATCAGGTCTCGTAATATCAATGGTTTCGATTATTGGTGTTGTTATTGTAAAATCCAATAAAGGAATTGCCCGATTCGTAAACAAAAACTTGCGATCACTAACCGCAATAAGTGCAGGTATATTTTTGGTAACCAGTTATTTATTAATACGCGAAACTATTGAAATATTACCACTGAGTGAAGCAATCATTGCATTTACCATAGGTATTATTTTATATTTTGTACTACATAAGACACTTGCACCACATCGACATGACGGTGAACATACGCACCATCATGATCATAAGAAATCAGCTTGGAAAATACTCATTGGAGATATGGTTCACAATATTGCAGATGGATTATTACTTGTTGCATCATTTGGCGCTGGAGCAAGTATTGGATTAAGTAACGCCCTTTCAATTGCATTACATGAAGTACCCCAAGAGATTTCAGAGTTTCTGGTACTCAAAAAATCAGGATATTCAAGCACCGAGGCAATCTATAGAAATTTTGCTACTGCTTTGTCAATTTTTGTAGGAATTGCCATAGGATTATTCTTAGTACAAAGTAGTATTTTACAGGCGTATCTTCTAGGTATTACGGCAACATTCTTTTTAGGAATTGTATTCACAGATTTGTTTCCCATTAAGATCATTCTAAAAAATAAAGAATTTCCTCGAATGTTCGCTGCACTTATTATTGGTATTATTATAATGATCAGCGTCTCAAGTGCTCTTGGTCATTCTCATGAACATGTTAACAATACAGAACATGAAGAACATGAAGAACATGAAGAACATGAAGAACATGAAGAACATGAAGAACATGAAGAACATGAAGAACATGAAGAACATGAAGAACATGAAGAACATGAAGAACATGAAGAACATGAAGAACATCTTTAGTTTAGATGTTTTTATTTTACTTGTTTTTCTAGTATAAAGTTTCTATACTAATGAGTATGAATAAGGAAAAAGAAATTAAAGTTTTTGGACACCGATCACCAGATACCGATGCAAGTTGTAGTGCTATTGTGTGGGCTTGGTTTTTAAAAAAGTACCGAAACCAAAATGCTACTCCATATATTTTAGGTTCAGTAAATACAGAAGCAGAATTTGTAATGGAAAGTTTTGGAGTACCTATGCCGACTATCCTAGAAGAAATAACATCTAAAGATTATATTGCCATTGTTGATACAAATAACTTGGACGAGCTATTTCAAAATATTAATGAAGCAAATATCATTTCAATAATTGATCACCATAAATTAGCGGGAAATTTAAAAACAAACTTGCCTTTAGAAATTGTTATTCAACCCTATGCATCAACAATGACGGTTATGTATAATGTAATGAATATTGAATCTAAAGATTTACCACAAGATATTGCAGGACTAATGCTCTCTGGGATTATTTCTGATACTCTAGAATTTAGAAGTCCAACAACTACAAATACCGATAAGGAATTAGCCAAGGAATTGGCTCAAGTAATTGATATCAATATTTCAGAATTTGCAGCAAAAATGTTCGATGCTAAATCAAATATTTCAGAATTTTCTGCAGCTGAATTAATTAGAATGGATAGTAAAATTTATGAAATTAAGGGTAAACAAACACGTGTCTCAGTTCTTGAAACAACAAACCCTCAAATGGTTATTGAAAGGTACGACGAAATTGTTGTAGAAATACCAAAAGTAAAAGAAGAAGACAATGTTGAACAAGTTCTATTATTTGCGATTGATATTTTAAAAGAAGAAGCTACAGCCTTTATTTACGATGAGTCAGTTAAAGAAATTATTGAAAATGGATTTAATGTAATAATTTCTGAAAAAATAATTACTCTTCCAGGGATCATGTCACGAAAGAAACAAATTTTGCCATCACTGGTAAGTTAAAAAAACCTAAATATATTTATATAAAATTGCTATTTTACCTTTGAGATATCTGTATCCTCAACTGACCTCTAGACTCCATATCCTGTATTATTTAATAGTATATCGATACAACCTTTTTTTCGAGAATGATTTCTATATTTTTTATTATGCCTACTCGTAACATCTATTGCTAAGATTTTAGCGCCAAGAGATTCAAGATCTTTCATGTTTTAAACATCTCTAGGGGTAACATATACATGCTAATCTTTTTTTTAATGACTCCTTTGCGGTTACTTTACCAATACTCGAAGATGCTCCTGTAACAAGAATAATTTTTTACATCCAACATAACAAGATTTAACAGACTAAACCTAGTATACTAATAAGTATATGAATACTAATCAAAATCTAGCGGTTCTTATTGATGCAGATAACATTCCCTCTGCTTATATCAAAGAAATGATGGAAGAAATTGCTAAATACGGAAATCCTACAGTAAAAAGAATTTATGGTGATTGGACCAAGCCTCAAGTAACCAAATGGAAGAATATATTATTGGAAAATGCACTTAATCCTATTCAACAATATGGCTACACTACAGGGAAAAATGCGACTGATTCAGCTATGATTATCGACGCTATGGATATCCTGTACTCAGACAAGGTTGATGGGTTTTGTATTGCTTCATCAGACAGTGATTTTACTAAATTAGCAATGCGATTACGTGAGGCAGGAAAACACGTAATAGGTATCGGTGAGAAAAAAACCCCTGAACCATTTGTTGTTGCCTGTGACCGGTTTATCTATCTTGAAATACTCAATGGGAACGAAAGTGAAGGCAAAACAGGGTCAAAGAAAAAGAAAATAGTTAAAGCCATTGATAGTATTAGTAAAAAATTAATTAAAACCTTGTATACCACTATCGATGATCTTGCAGATGAAGAAGGTTGGGCTTATCTTGGTGATGTAGGTAATCTATTACAAAAGAAACAACCAGATTTTGACGCACGAAACTATGGTTTTCAAAAACTAACAAAATTGATTGATTCAACAGGAAAATTTGAAATTGAAAAACGTGAAAATCAAAAAGGAAGATTTAAACTTATGTATGTAAAAAATAAGTGATAGACAAATATAAAAGAGCTCCATTGTATAGCTCTTTTATTCGACAATGATACTCCCTTTCATAAACGGATGAGGACGACAGTAGTAATTAAATTCATCTGGTATATCAAATACATTTTTATATGATTCACCCATAGCAAGATATCCACTCTTCCCACCATGAAACAGAACATCATGTCATACATTATCTTGATTTGTCCACGTTATGATATCTTCTACTTGTAGAGTAATAGAGGCTGGGCTGAATTCAAAATCATGCATCGCGATAAAGTATTCTTTAGCTTCGGTTCTTGTTTCACTTCCCTGAGTTTTTGTAATCTGAGAAATATTAGAATTATCTTAATTAATAGGTACTAGTGTGGTTTTTTTTCTGGGACCCTACTGCTTGTTGCAGCGGTACTCTCTATCTTGATATCACCTTTTCATTTTTATATTCAGGTCATGTAGTAACTGTAACAAATCCTTTTTCTGTCATTCGTCTAATGAATTAAATTATCTATTAATGTGATTATATTTCTAAGAGGTGACCAACTTAATATACTTAAGGATATTATAACCAAACTAAAGTACTACTCTTTGGGTACCGAACAATCTTTTTAATTTAATTCTCTAAAAGACACGTCTATTTTTACTAAAATAAAAACCAGAATAAGATCTGATTTTTATTTTAACTAACCTTAAAGTTAAACATCATTCCCGCAGCATTATGTTCTGCAATATGGCAATGTGCCATCCAATCCCCAACATTTGTCATTTCAATAAGAATATTAACCGTTTGTCCTGTTGGTACTAATACTGAGTCTTTCCATTGAAAATTATCATTCACCTGACCATTACGAGTTAAGACAACAAATCGTTGTCCATGAAAATGGATAGGGTGTTGCATCGGATGCATTGAGCTCGGATCATTATAGATTTGAACTTTCACAAATTCTCCTTGCTTGAAATTCCAATCATCCATTGTTGGTTTTGCATTAGTAGATTCATCAACCAATCCCCATGAAATATTATCGGTATTAGATAGAGCGTTCATCATCGCCATATCGTCTTCCCATTCAATACCATCATCTTCTTCTGATTCTCCTTCACCATTTTCTTCAATAAGTTCTTCACAGCCTACCATTTCCATAAGACCGCAGTGCTCGATAGCTTGTTCTAAATTTAACTCAAGACCCATCATTTTGTAAACAGTCTCGCCATCTCTTTCAATCTCTTCAACTCCCATAGCCATCATATCTGCCATTTGACCTGTCATTTCAATATCAATACGCAGTTTCTTATCTGGATCTTGAGCGAGAAACAAATCAAGATTATCAATTATGACTTGATAGTCACTATCATTATTCCGTAAACTCTTAAATGCTGTTGTTTGTGATACTTTATTTGATTCTGCAACCACTACCTCCCCCATCTTTTCACCGCGATGTTTAATAGCATAGGTTCCAGGAGTATCGTACAAAACCTCAACAATTGAACGTTCTGATGTTCCCAAAATAATATTATCAATTAAAGTTTCTTTTTGAACTCGACCATTATCTCCACCAACCAACTTGATATCAGTTCCTTCAAATTCAATATCAAAGGTTCGTGTATTTGCTACGTTAGTTATAAATACTCGTCCAATTTGTCCTACCTCTAAATTAACTTGATAATTTTCTTGATCGTTAATTAAAAGCTTGTCTCCAAATCTACCCATAAGAGTATGAGTTTCTTTGTCTGGAGTGAACACTCCATCAGTATCAAAGTCATCAAAGATTAAATACTGATCTTGTGCATCAGAACCCCAATAGTTTTCTTCCTCAACAATAAAGTTTCCATATAATCCCATTTCTTGTGCATAGTCTTCCCGTACATGTGGATGATACCAATACACTCCTACATCTGGAAATTCTAATACATAGGTAAAAGAATCTCCTACAGGTATGGGATCTTGAGTTAGCGGTGCGGCACCATCGTATCGTGATTCACCACGTATTCCATGTGAATGTAATGCGGTTGCTTCATCAGTAAGATTATTATGAATAATAGTTACTTTTGATCCACGTGCTGCTTTTAGAATTGGACCAGGAATCTGACCGTTATACGCCAGGCGTTTAATAGTTTGATTTCCAACTTCTTGTTTTACAATGGTTGCATCAATGACGTAGGTATCACCATTTTTAAGCTCTACGACTTCTGATTTCTGTACTACCTCTAGTTTATTTATTTCTTTCTCTGAAAAAACATATGTTGCAGATGTCTCTGATTTGTTTTGGTTTGCAATGAATACAATACCAGCGAGTATAAAAAAACCAGTTATTAATAGTATTTTTTTCATAATGTTAATCTAAATAAGGATCGCACCCTGCCATTCCTGGCATTACCTTACAATGGTCTTTTGCCTGTTGTTCTGTCATTTCAATTCCCATCAGATTGATTGTTTTTTCAATTGAATGAGAATCTTGATTTTGTGTTTGCGTGTATACATATACACCACCTCCAATCACAAGTATTCCTGCGATTATTAAAATAATTTTCTTCATAATGTTATTAGTTAATTGGTAATTAGTTGTGATGACCATCACTGATGTCGTGTCCTTGTGGGACGATAGTTTCAGTTATTTTTGTTTCAATAATCTCTTGGGACTGCTGACATACTTCCATTTATTCCATAGCACTCATTTTGCAATGCTCTTGTGCTTGTTCTTTTATTATATCATTACAAATGACACTGAAAGTAGGGTTACCATTTGATGTAACTGGTGATTCAAAGATACTATGCGAAAGTGACGCACTCCACTAAGGAAGGTCAATATGGAAAATGCTAGATAATCTTTTTCCATTTATTTAAATAAACATATTAAGTGAATAAGTTAAAAACCCTTATTCTTATGAGAGGTGTGATCGTGCTAGCTGTTGATACGAAATAGGTATTCGCTCAGAAGTATTATCAAAAGTTACAAAGGAAACAAATCCTTCATCAAATGGAGCAACTACAAAATTAGAGATCTTAGATACAGTGAAAATCTGTGATGAGGTTTGCACCTTATCACCTTGAATCTTTTCACAGATTTCCATATTCATTTCATGATGACACTCGATACTATTGCAAGTATAAACAGTGGCTACATGGTGGTGCGTACTTTCCATTGCTTGTGCTTGAAAAGAATGATGTCCTAGAAGAACTAGTGCAATAATGAATATTCCTATATATTTGTAGGCTTTCAAAAACATATAATTACATTAATAATATCATAATTATTGCCATAATGACCATGAGTAAATCTTCCACTAAGGTTACCCACGTCATAGGAACTTTGAAAACAGTACCAAGGCACGCACATGGTATTTCTTCTTTCCGTAATAATTTTCGATAAACGCCAAAAGCTCCAATCCCCATCACAATAATAGTTATAATATTAGTAATAAATGGTACAAGATTTATAAAATAGAGAACTCCTAGAGCAAGTTCTATAAAAGGATACGTATGAGCATAGAACTTACTTCTCTTTGCAAGAATATCGTATTCTTTGTAGGCAATAGCAAAATCTTTTAACTTCCAGATTTTTAATACCCCAAATACAGCAAAGAATCCACCCATAAACATTCTCATCCCAAAGAGAAAATTTTGCTCTATCAATAAGGTTGTTATTACAGAAAATAGCAATATCGTTACAACAATAATAAACAATGGTATCAAATCTTTGAGATAATTTTTCTCATCAGTTATCTGTTCAGTTGAGATGTCTGTCTTCATTGAAATAAAGTAATTACCAAGTGACGTTAATACCTCTTGCATAACTGGTGTTTGAATGTCATCTAACATTGATATTTCTGCAAGTCCAACTTCTCTGTTAATTTTCACCTTAAATATTCCAGGAATAGACCTCAAGTTATGAGTAATTTTTTCTTTGCAATTGTCGCATGTCATACCTGTAATTCTGTAAGTGTGTTTCATTTCTTAATTATAACAAAAAAAGAACTATCTAATATAGTTCCTTTTTAAAAGACTTAACAAAAATCCTATAAAAATGATTGGTCTACAGAACTTGGATTATAAATTATCCAATGATCTTTTTCCTAACTCGAGATAAAATACTATTTTGGTAAATATATCTAATATTAAATATGAAATTATACTCATTGATAGAGTCAATACACCATAACCTTCAGGGGAGAGAATAAATATTATCGGAAACACTGACCAGCCTAAATGAACATATTTTGAAATCCAACTTAGCTTATTAGCACCCTTGCTTGAAATAATAACTATCATCAAAATATAAGAAATACCACCAATAATAAAGTACCCAAGCATCATAGATCCTGATGCCACTGATGCTAATGCTCCTGTTACCATAGTAATTCCTGTTAAATACATGAGCCGTGTTAGAAGGTTTTGCGGGATATTTACTACCTTGGAAATGCTGTACATCAAAAGCGTGCAACTAGCAATATACCCAAGCCATCTTGTATAGTAGAGCGGTTCACCCACACTAGATATAACAACCATAGATCCATCTAACATAACAAGGCTCGAAACAAGAGTAATTATACTTACAAGAAAGGCATATGAATATACTATTTTTTTCTTGAGACCAGTAAGTACAAGAAAAAGCAGAGTTGCTATCGAAAAAATAATAACACTAGCCGATAAAATTAATTGTGTTTCAATCATCGTTGTATTATATCAAAAAGTAGAATATATGTATTTATATTTGTAAGATATTCTTGGCAACGAAAGAGGTATGCTAAAAGCCCTCTATAAAAATAGCCATCAGAGGCTCAGACCCTTTATCATTAGGATAGGAAACCTTTATAGATAAATATATAATTAAAATTTTTATTCATGAATATTAAATATTGTGGATTAATGATTGAACCTATTTTTTATAATATCTAAATACATTTTTACAATATGGTTTACATAAATAACTCTTTTTCTTTATGATAACTAGTTTATACTCTGAATATGAAACGACCTTGGAACAGAGTAGATTATGCCGTATGGAGTCTGTCAACGATAGACAGTAATGGAATATATAATATGAATATTTGCACTTATGTTGTTCCTGTCTCAATGAACCCAAAACAATTTTGTGTTGCAATATATCAAGGCACAAAAACTTATGAAAATATCTTTAATTCAAAAAAAGCAGTTTTACAGTTATTAGGTGAGCATCAGTCCGACGTTGTACGTAATCTTGGGAAAACTAGTGGACGTGATCGTAATAAGGTATCTATCGTAAACAAGAAACATCCCATAATTACAACCCAAGGACTTGCTGTTATGAATGATTCATTAGCTTACTGCCTCATCAAATTTGATCAAATAGTAAAAACAGGAGGTGATCATGATGTAATTATTGGGAACGTTGTAAGTTACAAAAATCTTAACGAAGGAACAGTGCTTACAACTCAAAAATTGTCAGAATTAAAGATAATTTCTGTATAATATTTGGTATAATCATTTTATGAATTTTCCAACACAGTATTCAAAAATTATAAATAGAATTGAATCAATTAACCCTAATGAATATGCAAAAACACGTAATCATTTAAATGGAATGGTAACCTTTCTTTCGCCTTATTTAACACGAGGCGTTATTACACTGAGTCAGGTTCGCGATGTTGTTTTGCAAAAATACTCTGAAAAAGAATCAGAAAAACTAATCCAGGAACTTGCATGGCGAGAGTATTTTCAGAAAGTATATCAAGAAAAAGGAGATGAGATTTTTTCTGATTTACGTTTTCCCCAAACAAAAATTAATAATATATTTTTATCTGACTCAATTGTTAAAGCAGCGACAGGTATAACTATTTTAGATACAGCAATCTCTGATTTATATGAAACAGGATATATGCATAATCATGCACGTATGTGGGTTGCATCAATGGCCACAAATATTGCAGGATCTGCTTGGCTAAAACCATCTCGCTGGATGTACTATCATTTGCTTGATGGAGATTTAGCTTCCAATAGCTTATCCTGGCAGTGGGTATGTGGTGCTTTTTCATCAAAACAATATGTGGCTCATCAAGAATTAATAAATGCGTGTTCACCATCAGATCAATCTCAAACAGGAACTTTTTTAGATATCCCTCGTGACCAACTCTTGGGTATGGATATTCCTGAGGTTTTAGAAAAAAATAGTGAGTTGGAATTACCGGTATTTTTACCAGAATCTGATGATATTAAGGTTCTAAACAAAAATCTTGTTATATATCATCCGTGGTGTCTTGATCCAAATTATCGAAATATAGAAGTCGCAGATAAAGTAGTGATTATTGAACCAAGTCATTTTCAAAAATATCCTATTTCTGAAAAAGTTATGAATTTTATTATCAAAATTGCTAAGGATAATATCTCAGATATTACAATTTTTGTAGGGGAATTTTCTGATTTGGTGAAAAATTATGATGGGGAGGTTTTTTATCAATATCACAAGAATGTTGAGCATTTTAGTGGACATAAAGACATACAAGTAGAACTATTCCCTGATGTTAAAGGTTACTATAAAAACTTTTTCAGTTTTTGGAAGTCCTGTCAGAAATCAATAAGATAGTAATTATATTAAGCAGTTTTTAATATAAATTTTTGCATCCTGAACAGACCCTTCAAAATCCTTTTTACCATTAATCAAAATACGTGCTAATGTTCTATCCTGATTTTTAATAAGAATAATATTTTGCCATCCTTTAACAATACAGACTTTTTCCCAAAGGTTTGATAAATTATCCCGACTTCGCTCATCTATATCAAGATACCCTTTTTTTAAGGATCGTTCATATATTTCTCTTTCAAAATTATGTAAATGATGTGCGACAGCTCGTGAGCCAATATTAATACCTGACTTCTTACCTCGAGAGAGCCTATCAATATGCTCAAGTTTAAGTGTATTTTTCTTTGGCATAATGAAATTATAACAAAAAGAACTACATTATATAGTTCTTTTTTAAAATGGAAGGTTCCGTATCCTCACCATGAAGGAATCCCATTTAGTACTAGCACGTGAAGGTTCATTTTATCTTTTCTTTTATAAAAATATTATTTAAATTTTCATCTCCATCTAAACTCTTAGGAACATCACCCTCGTTCAGTGTTATTATATACTAAAATTTTTTTTATCTTTTGTTATATTATTTTAATAGTTACATAAATAGAAAAACGCTCCTTATACATTCCATCAAAAATACCATCGTGCATTAAAAGAAAAACCGTAATTATTTTTTACGTAAAGAAAAGAAACCAATAATTCCTGAAAAAATGAGGATCAAAAGGATCAAGAGGATACTATAGTCACCAAAAATTTGTTGTAGATATTTTCCACCAAAAATACCTATCATAGCCCAGAGATAGGAACCAATTAAAACATAAAAAATGTACTTAAAAATATTCATTTTTCGTGCGCCGGCAAATATTGAAGGAGTAGATCTAATAACTGGTAATATTTTACCTAGTATAATAACCAATGCTGCATGCCTATCAAAGAGGTCCCATTTTTTAGTATGTTTTTCGTTATATACAATATTATGCACCCATGAAATATGTAGTAATTTTTTACCTGCAAAGAAACCTATCAGGTCCCCCAAGAGACTTCCAATAGCAATTAAATGAATAGCTTTCCATGGATTAATAAACCCTTCTTCAGAGAGAGAACCTATTAAAATAGCGATTGTTCCTCCAGGGAGAAAAGATCCAATAATAGGTAACCCCTCGCCAAATGCAAGAGTAAAAATAAAAATATTTCTCATGAGTGGCTCGAGGCTAAAAAAAAGTTCGATGAGGTTATCGTGTAAAAAATTCATATTTTCGAGTATATCATAATAACAAAGACCCATACATATGCGTAAGCTAAAATCCCTATATACATAGGGATTTTAAGGGCTAATCACTTCATGATTAGGATACAGAACTCTTATAGGTATTAAGTTTGATGCTCAGGACTTGCCATTCCTGCATTGCACCCAGCCTTCCAAACATCAGGTAAATTCCCATGAGCTGGAACACCACCATTATCTTTTAACATACGTGCAAGGTGCATGGTATTCCACGCAAGGAATGTGGTATTTCGATTAGTAAAATCATTTTCTGAACCTCCTGAGCCTTCGTCTCGGTATGATGGTCCTGGTCCTGCTTCTCCCGTCCAACCAGCGTCAGCTTGGGGAGGTATAGTATATCCAATATGTGAAAGTGAAAACAAAATATTCATTGCACAATGTTTTACCCCATCTTCATTTCCTGTAATAAGAGTTGCCCCTACCTTTCCATAGTCTCGATATTGTCCTTTTTTATTAAATTGATGAGTGTATCCGTACATTCGTTCAAGAACACGGTTACAGACTGAGGTTTTTTCGCCAAGCCAAACAGAAGTACAAAGAACAAGGATATCACAATCATCAATCTCTTTTTGAATTACTGGCCATTCATCTTTATCCCATTCCGGAGTTTCTGACATATCCAAACCAAGTCCTGCAGGGATTTCATAATCGACAGGGCGAATCATTTTTGTTGTTGCACCATTTGCTTCGTACACTTTTCGTGCAACATCAATGACTCCTTCTGTGTGCGAAAGCACTGGCGTTCGTCCAAGAGTACAGTTCAAGAAAAGTACCTTTAAATCATTATACTTTGCTGGTGCATCAGCACACTGATGTTTTGTAATTTTTTCTAATTGTTTTGACATATTATTTTTATTATCAATTAACGAATACTTACCTAGTATATCAGAATAGTAAGTTCCCTACTCCAAAAGAAGATAAACTAAAAATCCTATATACATAAGATTTTTAGAGGTTGTATCCATAACTGGACGAGTTCAGAACTCTGAAACGGCAGGAAATAGGTTTAGAACTGGATAAAACAGAATCATTTTTTGACAAAATATTAATACTAGATATGGTTAAATAAACATTAAAATAAAATAAATATGAAAATAAGTAACAGAATTTATTCAATCACAAAATTTCAATTATGGGCTTCGATAGCTACGTTATTATTTGGGGGGGTTCTTTTTCTACACCTAATGTATTACTTGGTTCCTGAGAGTGCTAAGTTATTTTCAAAAGAAGTAAATCTATTTACACCTCGTGATATTTATTATATGCGGACACCTATTATTTCTTACGCCCTGGCTTCTATTGAAATTATATTGATTACAATGATGATTTCTGGAAAAAAATTGAAATATCCAAAAGGTAATTTATTCGATTTCTCTGGATTAATAGATGGTTTGGTGTTTGGTTTAGTATTTGGTTTAGTAGCTAGCCTAGTAGTTGGTGTTTTACTATGTTTAATAAGTAGCTTAGCAGTTGTATTTGAAATTGATTTAGTAGCTGGCTTAGTATTTGGCTTAGTACGTGGCTTAGTATTTGGCTTAGTATTTGGTTTAGTATTTGGCTTTCCAGGTGGCTTAGTATCTGAGTTTGAACCAGAATCTGTAACAATTAAATAATATTTTTAAGGTCTTATATTTATGAGACCTTTTTTGTTTACTATAAATTTGTGAAGTTATATTAAAATATGTTAAAAGCCCTATATACATTCGGCTTTTAGAGACTGGGTCAGTTCATGGTGAGGATACGAAACTTGTATACCTAAGAAATAACATTCATAAGCTCATTCCAATTTGTTGTAAACTTATTTGAATGGAATCTTCGTTTCATATGCCATGTATTTTTCTTTTTGCTCATAGCTCCAACCTTAATACAATCCTTGCCAAATTTATTATTAATAATATCTAGAGCTTTCATTAATTTATTATTCTTATCACTTAATGGAATAAAAAGGTTTTGTTGAACGTTACCCTCTTCTTCCAATTTAGTAGCTATGATCCCTGCCTTTCCGTATATATAACCTGAACTCCAAATTTTATCCACTATCTCAAGAGCCTTTGAAACTATCTCAAGGGTATTATTTGTTGCGACATCAAGTTCAAATACTCCGTGGCTGTATTTTTTAGCCAGGTCATCTCTATACTCAGGTGTTCTCATAAATACTGAGAAGTTTCGAGCTACTAATTTCTTTTTACGTAGTTTCTCTGCTGCCCTTGTGGCATATTCTGCAACAGCTTCTTTCATTTCTTTTTTAATTGAAATACCTCTTCCGAAACTTCTTGAACGTACAAGGCTTTTTGCTGTTGGTGATTCTAGTTCTAGCTTTATACAATCCTGACCATTGAGTTCCCGAATTGTATAAATTCCAAGTTTATTCAAAAAACTTTTTGCCTTGAGAATATCTAATTGAGAAAGTTCATATGCATTAGTAACATGAAATTTCCCTCGTAGTTTTTCTGACCACTGCTTTCCTATTCCCCAAACATCTTCAACAGCTTCTTGTTTCAAAATTTCTTCTGCTTCCTTAGCTGAATTAATTATAAACACTCCACCAGTAAAAGAATTTTTTTTTGCATAATGATTAGCAACTTTAGCAAGGGTTTTTGTTGGAGCGATACCGACTGATACAGGGACACCAGTCCATTTATACACCGTGTCTTTCATGTCTTTACCATGTTCATTTAAACTTTTACTAGGAATATCACTTAAGTCTAAAAATGACTCATCAATACTATAGTCTTCGATATTTGATGAGAATAAATCTAAAACTTGTTTGATACGATGGCTCATATCTGCGTAAAGAGTGTAGTTACTTGAGCGAACAAAAATACCTTTCTCTTCACAAATTTCTTGTATCTTAAAATAGGGAGCTCCCATTTTGATTCCTAAGTCTTTAGCTTCTTGGCTTCTGGAAATTGCACATCCATCATTATTAGATAAAACAATAATAGGCTTATTTCTCAATTTTGCATTGAAAACTCTCTCACATGAACAATAGAAATTATTACAGTCTACCAGAGCATACATACTAATTAAATTTATGTATTACTGATGTGACAACACCCCAAATTTCAAAGTCCTGACCTTTCTCTATTTCTATAATTTCGTATTCATCACTTTCTGCAATAAGACTATGTTTTCCCTTACTCGTTAAACCATATCTTTTCACTAACAATTCCCCATCGAGAACAGCAATAATTATTGATCCATTACTAGCGTTCTTTGATCTATCGACAACAAGCATATCACCAGAAAATATACCTACCTTCTCCATTGAATCTCCAACTGCTTTCACGAAAAAAGTAGCAGGGATATTTGTTATTAAATGAACATTTAAATCTAATTTTTGCTCTATGTAGTCATCAGCAGGACTAGGGAACCCTGCAGAAACACATGAAGATAACAATTTTAGGTACAGTAATTTAGGATTACACTCTGGTACAAAAAGTACACTCTTATTTTTAATCATATTTTCTTATTACACTAATAACTTTTGCATGTATGTTAAGTTCACCTTCTGGATGCATGTCAGGGTATTTATCGTTGGCAGCTTCTAAATACTTCACTCCACCTCTGGTTCTTAAATATTTCATTGTCCACTCTCCATCAATCTCAGCTATAACTATCATTCCTGGTTCTATGTCATTAGTTATTTCAACGACTACATAGTCACCACTAGCAATATTAGCTTTTATCATTGAATCACCCTCAACTTGTAAAATATAATTTTTCTTAGGATCACTAATTATCCAATCTTCTAGTAGTATACTTTGGCTAAATACTTCTTCGCCTAAACTCGGAAATCCTGCAGAAACAGTACCTAGAATTTTAATCTCAGCTCTTAAATTTATAGGAAATAATTTTCCATCTTTTTTGCCTAGTACCCCTTGGTCAATCATACGCTCAACAAAACCAGTTACTCCTCCTTTAGATTTATAACCCAATACCTTTATCATTTCGCTATAACTAGGAAGTCTTCTTTCTTTAACATAAAAGTTTCTTAATTTTTCTATTCTGTCTTCAAACATATTTAAATTATATATCGGACGTTCGTCCTATGCAAGTATTTTAAAAAAATATTCACTT
>JBLIKX010000009.1:0-24015 GCA_047637555.1 Crocinitomicaceae bacterium | reverse complement strand
TTACCGTCATTTTTTGAAACTTGATTTGCAATCTCAACATAACTACGTTCTTTTTTTTCAAGAGAGGAAAAGAATTTTTCTCTATCAATATTTATTACTGATTGAAGATTGTCAAAAAGCTTGTTTTTATCTTCAGAGAATGTTGAAGGGTTAATAGATATTTTGTAACCAGAACGCTGACCTGCAGCACTAATTCGAGTACCGTCACGTTGCTCAAAGAATATTGAACCTCGTTCAAAAGAATTATACGTTGCAACAACATACTGTCCGTCAGCCTGAGCACGAAATTGGTTACCAAGTGAAATTTGTATGTGAAAAAGATTCGCAATTAATACGAACCCAACAGTGACTATTGCACCGAATATGACACGGAGACGCATCAAAAATTGTTTTTCATCCTTCTTCATAGAATTTATTACTCGCTAAATATTATACGCAAATGATTTTTTCTCACCAATAACCGCGTAGTGTACATTAGATAATTCATAAAATCCCTTTGCCTCTGCATGCTCAATAGATAAGGTATTAATAATTTCGAAATATTCGATCTCTAGCTCTGCAATTTCTGTTTGCAATTCATTAATATTTTTATTATCAGTATCAGCATTAGCTATACTCAATGTTGTTGAGGCAATTGCAAATCCATACAAAATAAATGACACTGCAATTCCAAAAAGTAGCATCGTAAAAACATTTTTACGTCCTGACTCATGGTGCAATTGTTGTGTCATATTTTTCATATTTTTTTTATTATACGAAGTTTTGCACTTCGCGATCTTTTATTTTTTAGTAATTCTTCTTGTGTTGCCGTAATTGGCTTCTTTGTGAGTACTTCACCAATACCTTCATCTTTTTTCTGCCTGAAATAATGTTTTACTATTCGATCTTCAACACTATGAAAGGAAATAACTACCATTCGCCCACCTGGTCGTAATCGATTAAATCCTTTCTCTAGTATTTTTTTTAAAACTTGCATTTCATCATTTACGGCAATTCGAATTGCTTGAAATGATTGAGTGGCTGGATGAAGAGGTCCATTTTTAAACTTTGCTGGAACTGCTGACTTAATAATTTCAGCTAATTGTAGTGTGCGTTCAATTAACTTCTCAGATCGTGCTTCAACGATTGCTCGTGCGATACGTCCAGAGAAACGTTCCTCTCCATACCCCTTGAGGATATCCACTAGTGATTCTTCATTCCATGTATTCACAATATCGTATGCCGTAAACATTGCTGTTGTTGGGTCATTTGATAAGGTCATCAATAATGGTCCATCATGCATAAATGAGAATCCTCGTTCTGGATTTTCAAATTGATTACTACTCCATCCTAGATCGAGTAGTAATTTGTCGTATTGTTCAATACCTAGGTCATTCAAAATTGTATCAATCTCAGATGTATTATTGTGAACTAAATGAATCTTTGGATTAACTCTTGCAAGTCGTTCCTTAGAAACCTTTAATCCATTATTATCTTGATCAATACCAATTAGTGTTCCTTCTTTTGAAAGTAACTGACTGATAGCATGCGCGTGTCCTCCCCCATTAATAGTTCCATCAATAATGATATCATTTGGTTGAATATTCAACCCTTCAATCACTTCATTCATAAGAACTGGAATATGAACTGACATATTAAATCATACCGATGTCTCCAAGCTTTTCAGCTACAACATCAGCTTTCTTTTCAAGTTCTTGTTGATAGATAGACCATCGTTCTTCATCCCATAGCTCGACACGTGATCCAATTCCAGCAACGACAACTTTTGTTTGTAAATGTGCAAGTTCCTTCAAGAAATCTGGAATAAGTATTCGTCCTGCGGAGTCAATATCTACTTCTACTGCACCTCCCAGGAAGTACCGTGAGAAAGCTCGAGTATCTCCCTGCCCCATAGAAAGTTCACCAAGTTTTTCAGTAAATTTTTTCCATTCTTTTAGAGAATAGACAAATAAACAGTTATCAAGACCCTTCGTTATTACGATAGTCTTTCCAAGCTCTTTACGAAATTTGGCAGGCAGTGAAAGCCTCTTTTTCGTATCGAGCGTATGTTTGTGTTCACCAATAAGCATAAGCATTTTAAATAATTAACCAGATCTCGCGAAAGATAACGGTATTGATGAAGTGGTAAATAACAGAGAAACCCAATGAATTAATTGCTACATGAATACATTTGAATAGGTTTCACCGTTATTTACCACTTCATCCCACTTACATTCTACTTCATCCCACTTAAGTCTGCAAACATGAAACCCTTTTTTTTATAGATTATGTGGATAACTTTGACGTAAGATATAAAAGTGAGTAAATTAAAAAAATATCATGTTTTTTTTTGATTGTCTGATATAACTAATGTATGAACTGGATACAAAATTTCTTAAGAATAAAACCAAAAATAGTTGTAGTACTTGGACCAACTGCTACAGGTAAGACTTCTTTGTCTATTGCCATAGCTAAAAAATATAATGGTGAAGTTATTTCTGCGGACTCACGTCAGGTTTATAGAGGTCTCAATATTGGCTCAGCCAAAGCTACCGTAAAAGAAATGGATGGTATTCCCCACCATATGATAGATATTGCAGATCCAAAACAAATCTTTTCAGTTCAACAGTACACAACCCAAGGTACAAAAAGTATTAATAATATTCTCTCTCGTAAAAAAACAGTTATCATTTGTGGAGGAACAGGAATGTATATTGACTCTCTGATCTCAGGAACTCAATTCCCTACGGTTCCCCCTAACCCAAAATTACGTTCAAAAATAGAGAGAAAATCCACTACTGAACTTTATTCCCTATTAAAATTAAGAGATCCACGGAGGGCGAAAACCATCGATCCAGATAACCCCGTGCGATTAGTTCGCGCATTAGAAGTTATTGATGCAATCGGTGTAGTTCCTAAAACAAAAAAAACTTCACATTATAATGTATTGTATCTAGGTATTGATATTTCTAAGGAAGAATTAAATAGTCGAATAAAAAAAAGAGTTGTAGATAGATTTGAAAAACAGAACATGTTACAAGAAGCGATTGATCTTGAGACAGATGGACTGAGCTATGAACGCATGGAATCTCTTGGTCTGGAGTATAGATTTATGGCGCGTCATCTACGTGGACAAATTACCTACACCGAAATGATAGACCAGCTCACCGTCGCAACATCACAATTCGCAAAAAGACAGCGCACGTGGTTTAAACGAAACAAAAAGATTTATTGGTTTAAACCAAAAAATGATCAAAAAGAAATATTTGAATTAGTTTCAAAATTTATTTATTAAAACAACAACGAGAATATTCTCGTTGTTGTTTTAATAAATAAATTGATACGAATAATTTGTAATTTTCTTTGAGCCTAATCTTGTAATTACTAATAAATCCTCGATACGAATAGCACCAATATCATAATAGTAAAGACCTGGTTCAACGGTTACGATATCACCTTCTTTTAATATGTCTTGTGTTCTTCGTCCAATATGAGGTTTATCATGTAAGTTCCTACTCACGCCATGTCCTACCCCATGAACAAAACCTTCCTCATAGGTAAAATCACGACCTATACCTTTGTTTATGTATCCCTTTGTGATGAAAAAATTTTCTACAGTATTTTGAATTTCAATACAATTTACTCCAGGAGCGAGCATACTAATAGCAATATTTTGTGCTTCTAAAACATCCTTATACATTTTTTGTAATTTGAGAGATGGTGTGCCAATAGATATCGTACGAGTCATATCTGCAAAATAACCAGTATCTTTTGATCTTGGGAATATATCAATAACGATAGCTTCATTTTTAGTAAGTATACCAGTGCCTTCATTGTGAGGTTCTACAGCTTGTTTACCTCCCGCTACAATATGGGACTCGGGTGATTCACAATTATATTTCTGTAATATGTGGTCTATAATTTTATGTGCTTTTTCTGATGTTGGTTTTTTTGTATGGCAAATATATTCAATAACCTTAGACATTGCCGCCTCAACAGCTCGTTGTACCTTGGTAATTTCTGAAATCTTAGTATTCATATAAAAAGTATAGCAAAGACTAGAAATATTTCTGGTCTTTGTTTATTTAGGAAGAAATTACAATCTATGAAGTTTGTTAATCATTAAGATCTCGTATCATATACTGTCCATTAAATAATCCATTTTCAAGTATATCAGCAACCGTTTTAGCATATTCCATTAAACAAACATAGTGATACGCTTGGTAAGGGTGTCATCTTAAATATAGTATTTTTTCTTCTCCCTTTTCAACATTTACTCGCTGTAATCATATACCACCAAGATCTTTAGAAGTTGCAAGTCCTTTGCCGTGATTAATGGAAGAATTTTTGAAATATTTTTAAAAAATTTCTCCCCTATACCTTGGTATTTCATTACAATATCTTTAATCTTATCAATGCAGTAAATATTTCCATTTCTGGCTTATAGTGAATACATAGATATTTTTCCTATTTTACGGTATATTGTTTAGCAATTGGGCGATTAGTTAAATGGTATAATAGAGGTCTCCAAAACCTTAGTTGGGAGTTCAATTCTCTCATCGCCCGCATATAAAAAAGAAGCATAACTATGTTTCTTTTTTTATTGCAAGCAGAGCACTGAGAAAGATACAGTCAAAATGCAAAATGAACTACGTTATGATAAAAAAATACTAGATTCATGACCTATTCTTATATTCATTTTATTTGTAAAAGATTATTTTTATATAAAAGAAAAAAACCCTATTTGGGATTTTTTCTTGCAAGAATTATTTTTTCTTATGCATTTTTTTGGTCTCAGTAAAGATAATTCGCTTTTTAAGCTTTTTACTAAATTTAACTAGTGATAGCTTTGCGGCGTTTGCAAATTTTTTCTTGTTACGTTTTGTAACAATATGTTCGTTTGCTTCTTTTGAGTACAGAGTAATTAGGTTATCTTGTGACATAATGATTTTTACAATTAAACGGTGTGTCGTTAATGAACACTACATTACCGTATTACTTTGAAAAAATCAATACAATTAAGCGAGGTTCTTACATTTATAGACATCTGTTGGTTCGGTAAAGACTTCACAACTAACACCACCACTATCTACGCAGTAATATGAACCAGACTTTAATGAAGCACACATCATAGCTTCGGTATTCTTAGGCTTATTTGTTCGACAAGAAACGTACTTCCCGTATTCTTTTACTAAGTCATTTATAATTAAACCTGTCTGTCCTGAAGTACACAAGAGATAGTACTCGTTTCTTTTTATGCTTATAAACATCATTTCACCTTGAATTTTATTCATCTGAGATTTTACATAAGAATCAGAATAATTATTCATAGTATTTGAAACCCCAGGTATTACAGCCAATGCCAGAGACGCAATTAATATAAATATAAGAAAATATGTAGTTTGTAGTTTGTAGTAATTCATACTAATTTTTAGAAAAATATTTGAATACGTTATTATTAATAATAAAGAGAAAAATTAGTATCATTATTATGACACCAAACACTGAAAAAAATGGAGTAAAGGCTGGAAAAATTTGAGTTGAGATTTCTGGGAAAACACGAGAAAAAATTAACTCAATAAAGGGACGCACTACTCCAAGTCCGGAGAATATAGCCATGCTCCAATAGACTATTTTGCGCTTGCTATAGGTATACTCAATCATCCAAATAATAAATAATATAACAGCAAGAGACATAAATAGTTGAAAATAGGGTGTATTCATTATTGGAACTGTCACAAAATTAAAAAGTATAATGACTCCAATATATGCAATAAACAATAGTTTAATTATTTGTAATTTTAGCATAAGAACAGTATAGCAGAGGTTTTAGGTGACTGGCAAAAAAACAATCATATGCTATAATCGCTTTGTTCATTTATAGAACGTTTTTGCGTCGGTGGCAGAGCGGTCAAATGCACGGGACTGTAAATCCTGCGACTTTAGTCTACGGGGGTTCGAATCCCTCTCGACGCACACAAAACAAGAATCTAAAACGCGAAAGCGTTTTTTCTTTATTTTATAGGGTTTAAAAGGATTTAAATAAAAAATTCTTCGATAGTCATTATTTTTTCCTAAGAAAAAATTAATGTAGAAGCCGCTGTATCTAAGGCGATGAAATTTCTAAAGATACCCAGATTGATATACGAATCTTTTAGAGTAAAAAAACCTGTGACTCCATCTATAATAAAACTTAAAAAGATATTTAATTTAAATTTATAATATAAATGGCTATACTGAAATGCAAGACAAGCTAACTACATACTTTATTTGGGAAAAATATAATAATAAAAACTAGAACTTAGGTTCTAGTTTTTTTATGCCTTAGCAAAAACCTTCTTCTTCCTCACAGCCTTCAGTTTATTAGCAATAACGACCTTGCCATCTTTTACATCAACCGTAATTTTTGATCCTTCATTGATATCGTTTTGAATCATTTGTAATGCAAGTTCATTTAAAATTTCATTCTGAATTAAACGTTTTAAGGGTCGTGCACCATACTGTGGATCAAACCCTTTTTCAGCCAGATACGCTATCATTTTCTTTGTGTACCTTACAGCAATACCCTTATTTTTTAATCGATCAGTGACAAGTAATAATTGACTCTTTACTATACTACTAATAACATCCTGACTCAGAGTATTAAAAATAATAATATCATCTAGGCGATTAAGGAATTCAGGTCTGAAGAAATCACGCAGTGATTCCATAACCTTTTTCTTTGTACCATCGTAACTTTGAGTTCGTGAATCATCAGAAAATCCAATAGACTGCATTTTTTGAATATGATGGGAGCCAAGGTTAGAAGTCATAATAATAATCGTATTTTTGAAATCAATTACTCTCCCCTTTGCATCAGTAAGGCGTCCATCATCTAGGACCTGTAGGAGGATATTGAATACATCTGGATGAGCTTTTTCAATCTCATCAAACAAGATAACAGAATAGGGACGGTGTCGGACGGCTTCAGTGAATTGACCAGCATCCTCGTGACCGACATATCCTGGAGGAGAACCAATTAACTTTGAAACGGAATGTTTCTCCATGAACTCTGACATATCAACACGAACGAGTGCCTTTTCATCATCAAACATAAATTCAGTAACAGCTTTTGTTAACTCAGTCTTCCCTACTCCTGTTGGACCTAGGAAAACAAATGAACCAATTGGTCGGTTTGGATCACCAATACCAACTCGTGAACGTCTTACGGCATGAGCAATTTTTTCAATCGCTTCGTCTTGTCCACGTACACGTTTTTTTAATGAGTCCTCCATACGAGCAAGTTTTTTAATTTCTGCTTCGAGCATTTGTGTGACCGGAACGCCTGTCCATTTTGAAACGACATTTGCGATGTCTTCTGCATTTACTTCTTCACGCAAAATACGGTTATTTTTTTGAACACGAGCGAGTTTTTTTGATTCTTTCTCGAGTCGTTTTTCTGTTATTGGAATAATTCCATACAAAATTTCTGCAACCTTACCAAGATCTCCTTCGAGCTCTGCCTGTTCAGATTCGAGTTTATATCGCCCAAGAAGTTCCTTGAGCTCTGCTATGGTAGTCAAAATAGTACGTTCATTTTGCCATTTTAACTCAAGCTCTCTCGTTGATTCGCGTAAGTCTGCAATTTCATTGTCTATTTTTGTATTACGTTCCTTGGCTGGCTTAAGATCTTTTTCAATATCTTTTACAAGAGATTCTTTTTCAATTTCAAGTCTCATGATTTTTCTGTGAGAATCCTCCAGTGCTGCAGGTTTATTCTCAAGAGAAATTTTAAGTGCAGAACCAGCCTCATCAATTAAATCAACAGCCTTGTCTGGTAAATACCTATTGGTGATATAACGAGATGACAGTGAAACCGCAGTAACAATAGCATCATCAGTAATTTGTACCCCATGATAGAGCTCGTATTTAGATTTTAGACCTCGCAAAATTGCAGTAGCATCTGTTAGGGAAGGTTCATTTACAGTGATAGGTTGAAAACGCCTCACTAATGCTGGATCTTTTTCAAAGTGCTTTTGATATTCATTAATTGTTGTTGCACCGATAGCTCTGAATTCACCACGTGCTAAGGCAGGTTTGAGCATATTTGCAGCATCCATAGATCCTTCGGATGATCCCGCACCTATAATTGTATGGATCTCATCAATAAATAATATAACACGTCCTTGTGAAGCTTCGATTTCCTTCATAATTTTTTTAAGACGGTCTTCGAATTCTCCACGATATTTTGTTCCTGCCAATAATAAACCTAGATCAAGGAGTACTAGCTCCTTGTCTCGTAATGACTCAGGTACATCTCCTTTTGCCATTCGTTGAGCGAGTCCTTCAACCACTGCAGTTTTTCCAGTACCAGGCTCACCAATCAAAATTGGATTATTTTTAGTACGACGAGAGAGAATCTGAATAAGACGCATCATTTCCTTGTCACGTCCAATAACTGGATCAAGTTTATCTTGTGCTGCCATTTCGGTAAGATTTCGTGAAAACTTTGAAAGATTTCGGAAATCTCTATTGAAAGCAGTTTCAAGTCGATCTTCTTCTGCACGTAGATCAAGTAATGCTTTTAATACAGATGCCCGCTCAATTGCAGCATCTTCTAAAAATGTTTGTGCTGAATTCTCAACATCAAAGAGTGCTAAGAACAAGTGTTCAGTAGAAATAACCTCGTCTTTCATTTCTTTTGCTACCTTCATAGATCTTTCAATAATTTGAGCTAGATCTGGAGTGAGGTACATTTGAACAGCAGAAGATAATGTATCCTCTGTTTTCTCTCCCTCTATTTCATCAATTTCGTCCAAAAGTGCATTTGAAAAAAAATTAGCGTCTATCTCAAGTTTTTCTATAATTGAAACGATCAAACTATCATCTTGAGTTACAAGACCTGTTAAGAGATGAATAGCATTTACATGGTTTTGTCCACGTTCAATAGCCAACTCGTGAGAGCAGCGAATGACATCTTTTGCTTTTTTTGTAAAATTTTGAAATGGAGGCATAGTAATAAGTAATTAAGCTTGTATATCCAAATTATATACCTAGGTTAATTTTTTACAAGATTTGACACTTTTTTCATTTATATGAATTTTATGTAAAATGATGAAGGTTCGACCTTCATCATTTATTTAACTACATAAGGTTGGTAGTTGCTATTAAGTTGAATTGGTTTTGGAATAATATCATAGACTCTGCCGTCTTGAATTTGAATTTCTGCTAATAATCCCTGCATGGTCTCTTTTGACCATGATTGATCAAATATAAAATTTCCTAAGGAGTAAATTATCCATCCATTATTATACTTTTCAATTTCTTGATCAACGTGTGGATGATGTCCAATAATAACGTCAACTCCCATATCTATAATTACCTTAGCTAATTGTACCTGAGCATCCGTTGCTCGATCTTCATATTCTGCGCCCCAGTGCATTGATACCATTATAAGGTCAACTTCTTTTTTTAATTCCTCAATTCGTTCTTCTATTTTATTTAAGTCATATTCACTCATTCCTGGACGATCTCCCACTGCATGAGCTCCAATATAGAATTCAGTATACGCCAGTAATGCAACAGATGTCATGCCAAACTCTTTAATCAGTGGACGTTCTGCAATTTCGCTATTACAACCACCACCAACATAATCAATACCAACGGCATCAAGGTGTTTGGTTGTTTCGCATAATGATTCTCTACCCCAGTCCAACATATGGTTATTTGCTATGGATACTCCACCAATATTCCCATCTACCAAGGCCTTTGCTACCTTAGGTTCAAATCTAAAAGAATAGGCTTTACCAGTATCAGCACCTACATCACTTATGGAGCCTTCTAGGTTTGCAAAGACATAGTCTGCTTTTTTTAAATCATCACGTATTAAATCAAATGAAAAATTGTAATCTTTGCCAAGTTTTTTAATCTTTGCCTCTACTCCGCGATCCATCATAATGTCACCTCCTACTAAAATGGTATATATTTTTTCAGACTCTGTTTTCTCTGTGAGCTGATCATTTAACTGGTTAATATTATTACGTAAATTACCAGCCATATCTGCCTCTCCCTGTGCTTGAGAAAGTTCCAAATTTAACACTGATAGTGTTTGTTGCAAGTCATTGTATTTTTGATATCCAAACCAACTAGCCCCAACCAAAGCAATTAAAAAAATAATACCGGTAATATATTTCATAGTTATATTGTAACAAAAAAATACCTATGAAAGGTATTTTTTATAAACATGATTCATTTCTTCAATAATTTTTTTTAGTTGTTTTATCATAAAATCGATATCTTCTTTGGTGGTTAGTCTCCCAAAAGAAAAGCGTATCGAGCCTGTTTCTAAATCGTCTTCTGTTATTGATCTAATGACATGAGAATCTCCATCTTCTCCTGCTTTACAAGCAGACTTAACGCTTGCCATAATTCCCTTTGCATCTAATCTGATAATAACCTCTTCGTGCGAAATATTTGGAAAGGTTATATTGATAATATTTGGAATTTTATTAGCTGCACGTGAATTAATACGGAGTCCTGGAAAAATATTAATAATTTTTTCTTCTGCATACTTTTGTAAAAAAGATAGGCGTTCAAATTCACTTTTTTGAAGAGTACGCGTCTCCCTAAGGGCTGCTGCAAAACCAACTATATATGGAACGTTTTCAGTTCCAGATCTTAATCCGCTTTCTTGATTTCCTCCAAATACAATCGAATTAATTTTAACCTTGTTACGAATATATAAAACCGCGATTTTCTTTGGTCCGTAAATCTTTGATGCATTAATCGTCATGAGATCAATTCCGAGTTGAGGTACACCTATCTCATGAACATAATTTATAGCCTGTACTGCATCGCTGTGCACATAGGGATAGAAAGTTGAATTTACTTTTCTATAATTCCGTATAGTTTTCATTATGGCTCTTACATCTATTATGGTTCCAATTTCACCGTTTACATATCCAACAGAAATTAAAACAGTATTTTCTGTCAGTGATGCTTTTAATTCTTTTAATGAAATAATTCCTGATGCGTCCACATCTAGATAGGTAACATCAACACTCTCTCTTTCAAGATATTTACAAGCTTCAAGTACAGCAGCATGTTCAATTACAGTTGTAATAACATGAGGCCGTTTATTTGGATTCTTTTTTTGCCAAACTCGAACCGAACCAATAATTGCCATATTATTTGCTTCTGTTGCTCCGTCGACAAATATTATTTCCTCTGGCCGAGATTTTAATATGTCAGCAACGGTCCCTCGAGACTCTTCAATAATTTGCCTTGCCTTAAGAGCCTCAGCATATATTCCTCCAGGGTTATAAAAATTATCCATAAAAAAGGGTTTCATTTCTGTAAACACTTTTTCGCTACATGCAGTTCCTGATGCATGATCCATATATACTCTTTTATTTATAGTTTTTTTCAAACCAAACATACCTTCGATTGTAACATAGAGACGTTGTAAATCACCATCAAATCGGCTAGTATGCTCTATATATGGAACCTCTTATACTTATCATATTAATACTTGCTATTGCGGTTATAGCTCTCTCGATATTTGTAATACTCTTGAATAAACGTATTACTAAGATTACTGGTGGTAGTAATGCTCATGATCTTGAGTCCATCATTATTGAGAATAATATTTTGGTTAAAAAAACAAAAGATCAATTGCACAATCAGTCAGTGCGGATAGATGAAATAAAAGCGGATGCTTTATCTAATATTCAAAATATTGGAGTCATTAGATTTAATCCATTTAAAGAAACTGGAGGAAATCAAAGTTTTGCTATTGCCTTAACTGACAAAGAACAAAATGGTGTTGTTATTTCTTCACTGTATGCCCGAGAAAGAGTGAGCGTATTTGCAAAGCCTATTGTTAAAGGAGAATCAGAATATAAATTAACTAACGAAGAAAAAGAAGCTATTAACCAATCACAGAAA
Source organism: Crocinitomicaceae bacterium (assembly GCA_047637555.1). GTDB lineage: Bacteria > Patescibacteriota > Minisyncoccia > Phycocordibacterales > UBA1006 > UBA1006. Next base: position 12,111 of record JBLIKX010000009.1, on the reverse strand, counting down.
TAAACCTATGAGTACTAAAAAAACAAACAAACGATCACCTGTTGTGGCTATTATGGGTCACGTTGACCATGGAAAGTCTACGCTTTTAGACTACATTAGAAGTACTAATGTTGTAGATGGAGAAGCTGGCGGAATTACTCAACATATTTCAACCTATGAAGTTACCTTAGATAATGGGGATAGAATTACCTTCCTCGATACTCCTGGGCATGCGGCCTTTGATAATATGAGACATCGGGGCGGGACTATTGCTGATATTGCAATATTAATCGTATCTGCTGAAGACGGTGTAAAAATGCAAACAAAGCATGCTATTGAAGTTATCAAAAAAAATGATATCCCATATTTGGTTGCAATAAATAAAATTGATAAACCTAATGCTAATCCAGAAAAAGTTAAAACTGATTTATTAGAAGAAGGAATTTATGTAGAGGGATATGGTGGAAATGTTCCCTTTAGCCTTATTTCAGCAAAAGCAGGTACTGGAATTGATGATTTACTGGAATCTCTTGTCTTGATTGCTGAGATGGAAGAAATGACTGGAGATCACGATATACTAGCTAGTGGTTATGTTGTTGAATCACACCAAGACCCAAAAGAAGGTGTATCGGCCACTATGGTTATTAAAAATGGATCAATAAAGAAAGGTCAGTTCGTCGTTGTTGATGATAGTATCACACCAACACGTATGCTTCGGGATTTTGCAGGTAAAGACATTGATGAAGCTTACTTCTCGTCTCCAATACAACTTGTTGGATTCAACAAGGTACCTCCAGTAGGAAGTCGTTTTGAAACTTTTAATAATAAAAAAGAAGCCGAAAAAGCAATTTCAGAATTTAAAGAAATTGAACATGAACTTATAGAAACGACTGGTATTATGCAAATCCCTGATGGTGTTGCATTAATACCTGTTATTCTAAAAACTGACGTAGCGGGCACAGGTGAAGCTATCGCTGATCAGATTGAAAAAATGACGACTGAGGATGTTATCTTTAAAATTATTAAACAAGGTACTGGTTCAATAAATGAATCTGATGTGAAATTAGCTCTTTCTGATCCCAATACTATTATTGTAGGATTCCATGTTAATGAAGATTCAAACATTAAAAATGTTAATGATTACGAGACCTTATGTATTAACAGGTTTGATATTATTTATAAACTTACAGAGTGGTTAGAGGAAATCTATGAAAAACGAAGAATAAAAAGAGAGATTGATACGGTTCTTGGTCAATTAAGGGTACTCAAGAATTTTTCAGCACAACAAGGACAAACTTTGGTAGGAGGTTCAATACTAAGCGGATCAATATCAAAAAAAGAAACATGTAAAATCATGCGTAAGGGCGAATTAACAGGAAAAGGTACTATCATTGCCTTACAACAAGGAAAACAGTCTACAGAGCGTGTTACAGACGAAGGAACTGAATGTGGGGTAATGATTCAATCAAAAATTGAAATAGTAGCAGGAGACATTATTGAAACATTTATAACTGAAACTAAATAATATGAAAGGTGATAGATTAGAAAAATTAAATAAGGAAATGCGAAAAGCATTTAGTGAATTCATTGAGCGTGAATCAAACAAACGCTCATTGGTAACAGTAACGCGTTGTGATACTTCTCCGGATCTTGGGAATGTAATTGTATATGTTTCTGTCTTCCCCACAGATGCAGAACATCAAGTTATTGAGTTCCTTAACCGTCGAAGATATGATGCACGAACACATATGAAAAAACGTGTCGTTTCCCGTAGAATTCCGCAGGTTGAGTTTATGATTGATCTTGGAGAGAAAAATCGGCAACATATTGACCAGCTACTAAAAGCTGATAATGTAGAGGACAGCGAGACACGTTAATCCTGTTTCCTCTGGCGTGTTGGTGAAGTGGTTAACACGGAAGTTTGCAAAACTTTTACGCGTGGGTTCGAATCCCACACACGCCTCCAAAAGAAAAGACACCCCAGGTGTCTTTTCTTTTGGAGGCGTGTGTGGTTAGTTTTATAAGGGGTCTACTAAGAGTCGAGAAAGTTGAAACTCCATTTTTTCATAGAAAAATCTTACCCAAAAGGTAAGATTTTATAGTGTCTGTGCCGAGGGCGGGAATTGAACCCGCACGCCCGAAAGCAAGGGATTTTAAGTCCCTCGTGTCTACCGATTCCACCACCTCGGCATTAAATATACTGAATACGACACAAGAAATATTATACACAGATTTAAAAATTAGTGAACAAAAAGACATATATAAGGAGCTATATATGTCTTTTATTATGTGCCCAAGAGAGGGCTCGAACCTCCACGCGTTGCCGCACTGGTTCCTAAGACCAGCGTGTCTACCAATTCCACCACCTGGGCAGGTGACTACGAAATAAAAATAATTCTCTACGTGTCCGCTTACTAGGGCTCGAACCTAGGACCGTCTCGTTAAGAGCGAGCTGCTCTACCAACTGAGCTATAAGCGGTAACACAAATGATTATATATCAAGGGTGATATTCTGCAAGGAACAAAAGAAAAACCTCATGGGTTTTTAGTTTACAACCTCCAAAGTCCCTCCTGCAAAGACACCGAAACTGTTTCCAATGATAGAAACAAGTCCCCAAATAGAAAGAATAACGGTCAAACCAATAATACCCCAAAAGATGCGTTGCTTTTTTTCTTCTTTTTTTTGAGTGTCTTGGTTTGCAATAAAATCTGCAATAGCATAAACCGTAAAGAGAAAGGCAAAGCCAACTAATAAAGGAATTAGTGTTCCGTTTATGAGACTCGATAAACCTTGTGCGAGGGTTTTAATATTCGTTGAATCAATAGTTCCCTGAGCAAAGGCTATATATGGAGCAGCAAAGAATGCTACCATTGTAGTAATTTTTTTAATCATAATCATTGAACAAGTTTATTGAGTAAAAAGTTGAGGAAGGAATGGAGATTTACCAAAGAACGTTCCAGTTAATACTGCCGTTAATCCTAAATACCCGATAAGGACAAAAAGTGCGAAAATCCCCCATGCAATTCTCTTTTTACCTTCTTGTCGTTTCTCGGGGTTATTAGCGTTTAAAATAAACTGGGCTACTCCCCAAATAAACAATGCCAAGGCCCCAGAAAACAGTAGCGGCATAATAACCTGACTAAGATCTACTACTTCTTTTACAAAATCTTTGAATGTTTGTGCAAAGGTAATTTGTGGCAGTACGAAAAGAGATAGAAGGCTAAAATTTTTAATAAATTTTTTCATATTATCCTGTTATGGCACGAACAGTGCTTTCTATTGCCTCAGCAATAACATATGCTGCGAGCAATACTGCAGCACCAATTAAAACATAGAGTAAGGTATCTTTTGCGACCTTAAGTTTTTCTGGATTACCTTGAGCTGCAATAAATAAGAACCCTGTATAGATAATAGCAACCGCGATTATAGGTACTGCAATGGTAAGAACAATATCTAAAATAGTACGAACCAGCTTAGGAATATCGTCTATTCCACTATTTTGTAGTGGGTTTTGTAATTTATCAAAGGAATTACTATCGTTTCCTGTATCAATAATATTTGTACCACCTACACCTGGATCCACTATTTCGGTTTCTGCGTAACTAAACGTGCCAATGGAAAAAAATAATACGAATATAAGAATTATTTTAATAATTTTTTTAAGATTCATAATCTAAATTATATCACATTAAAGGGTATGAATAATAATTGACATTATATTCATATATGATATAGTATTGATAAATAGTAATTTTAATAAAAAAATATAAAATAATGGGAAACGATAAAAGTTTTAAAACAGAGGTTACAGAAAAGAGCCCAAAGAGTTCTAGTAGAAATAGTGGAGTTATTTGGATTGTTCTTGTCTTCCTAGTTATTGTTGTCTTTTTTACATTTCACACAAAAGCTAAAAAAGAAGAAAAAATAAGGAAACAAGAGAATGTTGAGTACTTGAGAAAATTAAAAATAGAAACTCTAAGAGTTATAGCTTTGAAATACCAAGACACAATAATTACGCATACCCTTAAAAAGAGTGAGCGAATGCGTTTCAATTTTGGAACAGAAAGAGGTCCACGAATGACCTATTATATATCTCAAAATGATCACGTATTATTTGAGGTAATTAACCCTGATGGACAGAGTATTTTCTCAGATCCAAAATTAAACCCACAACAATCTAAAACAGTTAAATTCCTTAGAGCCGAGCATGAATACGTTGATATTATTGCACACTCACAAGGAGATAAATTTAGCGTTAAACTTAAAAAGAGATAAAACTATGATTTCTACAAAAAAATATTACGATAAATTTTTGGAAAGTAAATTCAAAGATGTAAGAATTACCCCAACAGAATGGAACGACAAAATATTTTGGGTTAACTGCTGGCATGTACTAATCAAAACTGGTTTTACAGCATCAATTGCTGCTATATCTAGTTTTGTTATTCTTGGACTATTAAGTTTAGTACTTGTAGTTATAGCTGATACTGAAATTCCTTATTTAGGCTCAATTGTCCTTGCCTGCACAATTGCAGGACTGATCATTGGATTATTCGATTTATCAAAAATGAGTGAATTTATTAAGGTAGATGAAGGGTATTATGCTCTTATTAGCCTTAACGGATCACTTCAAGGTGAATTTTATGGACATGGAGCGACAGGTAAAAGAAAAGATTACCATCTAACTGATGGAAGTTTTAGAAATATAATTCGCTTGCCATTTAGTCCAATTTGTTTTGATACTGATCCTATTCCGATTGAATTACCTCCATACGATGATTTTATCTATGAAAATGTGAGAGCATCAGACGGTGTTGCATTCAACGGTACAGATTCAGCTCTTCCTTTAGTACACGATCCATGGACCTTTATCAGATTGATAAAATCTGCTGGCAAAGCAGCTTTGGAATCACGAATAAGAGAAATCTCATTAGAAGCACTTAATAAGGCTTACGATGATATTGATTCAGGGAAAATTATGAGTAAGGATGGATCTGGTGACCTAATTGATGCTTATGCCGATGCCTTAGATGATAATACAGAATGCAGTACTGCTGGTTCTATGTTTTATAACAAAAAGAAATTAGATGGAGATACAGTATTTTGTATAGAAGGAACTGGGCTATCTGTACGTTTTTTGATTAAAACATCAGTACCCCCAGATGGTATCCAGAAAAGTTATAATGACCTTAGAGGGGCAACGATTAACAAGGGGGCAACTATCATCAACGCAGAAGCAGAAGCAGAAGCAAAATCAATACTGGATTTAAGGTTATCTGAAAATTTAGCTACTGTGACTCAAATGTTTATTGATAAAAAAGTACCTAAGGGTGAAGCTGCTAGCTTAGCTGCTGCTGCACTTGATATTTTTGGTCAAGAAATTTTTATTAAAACCTCAGGTACCGGTAAAAATGGAGACAGTCTAAATGACAGCATCAGACAAATGGCGGCTGCATGGTTAGCAAAAAAATAACAATCAAATATGATGACACCATTACAGTCAAAGCTAAAACTCACGTTTTGGCTTTTTTTTTGTAAAAATATTATTTAAAATAAAGAACCTCTAAAGGTTCTTTATTGAGTATTTATTAAACCAGACACATCACCACTCGTTTCTGGATTAACATTATTGACACCCAAACTGCTCGTTATAAAATTCATAATTCCAAAGACTGAAACCATGATAGCCATGCCAACAATACCCCATATCATATGAGCCTTACCTTTTTCTAAATCCTCAGAGTTGTCCCTATTGGTAAAAAAATTATACATACCAAAGGTAAACAAGATCAAAGCTGCGGTAAAGAGTAATACAACCAAAGGATTAATAATTTGCTCATTAATTTTTCCCATAAGAGCAATAACCTCTGGAGAGGCAGCATGGGTATGCGGGATCAAAATGTAGGTATTTACAAAATACATAAAATTATTCATATTTTATATAATATCATATGGATAAACAAAAAAACAGGTACTGCCTGTTTTTTAGATATTGATCGTTGGAAGATCACTTTGGTTTAATGTTCCACCTGAACCAGTACCAATTGATCGCTGGATAATTCCAACAAGTCCCCAAATAGAAAGCATTATGAAAAGTCCAATAATACCTTGAATTACAATACTTCGAGCATCTTTCTTTTTATCTGCGTCTTGCGCCATAATAAACCGAACGACACCATATAAGAAGTAAGCAAAAGCAATTGCAATAAGAACAGGAACAGCTCGTGACACAAATACTGCTATACGATCTAAGATTGAGAAAGCGTCAGCCTGTGGTTGTTGAGCAAATATAATAAATGGCATTAATGCTAATGCAATGGCTCCTCCTTTGAAAAGTTTTTTCATAATTAATGTAAAAAATAAATAGTGATTAATAATCGATTATTATCTTCTAGAGAGAGAATAATCTCTAAGAAGTTACGTGCATTATACCACATGAGAGAAAATATTTGCAATTAGCCCAAGTAGAAAGTATCAGAATCCTGATCCACACCTAAGGCTTTAACGATCGTTTTAACAATAAGCCACGCGGATAATATAATAATGATACCAATAACTGCGCTCGTCATAGCTTTCTTTGCTGCCTTTTTCTTATCTGCATTTCCCCCACTCGTAAGATACAAGAATCCAGCATACGCAAATACAATAGCCATTATTGGAACAATGAGGACCAGTATATAACCGATGGCACTTTGGACTAGACCAATAAGGTCGCTAAAATCACATATTCGCCCCGTACCCTTAACTCCAAGCCCGTAACCACATTCATTAGATACAATACCAGGGGAAGTATTTTGAGTTGAACTCCCTATTATAGGTGTTATTGAATTATCAGTGATAACTCCACTTGAACCATTAGCTTGAATGATAAATTCATCGACTTGCAGACCCTTTATTTCAGCAGTTATACGATATCCTATTTCTGGATCAAGATTATAGTCAGTAGGATCATTTGAAAAAGAATATGGTCCTGTAGGAATTGAAATAGTTCCAATAGGCTTTTTCTCCTTGGTCGTCAATGATGCTGCGAAGAATGTAACCTCTCCAGAATCACTATCATCTAGATTCCCATTAATAGTGAAGTATTCTTTATTAACAATTTTTGCTGAGGTTATATCTAAAATATTTTTCTCAAATGGAATAGTTCCTAAGTTCACATATGATGTCTGAGAATCTCCAAAATCAACAATGCCAGACCCATTAGGATTATCTGATAGATACACACCATAGGAAACACCTGGAATTATATTAGACTTCTGAGGAACAGTACAGTTGAAATTACCTGGAACACATGAAGGCCAAGTGATACGTGAAAATTGCGCATTTACTGGATATTTCTCAATAACCGTTAATACACTAGATTCTTTATTTTGTAGCACTAAGTACAAAGTAGCATCAGATGGTGTTCGTGTGATATTTCCAACAGAACGTACAAAAGGATAGTATTTTCTAGATCCATCAGATGCTATAAATGAACGGTAAGAAGCTTCTTTCCATCCATTGAAACCAATTACAACCTCTCCAACATATACAGGGTCAGTACCTCCCTCACCTTCAACGGAGTCTGCAGAACCAACCACCTCAGAAGACGAAGGTTCTGATGCCGGAGTTGCTTGAGCATGCACAAAAGCACCACCAATCAAAACCAGTGATGAAATTATCAAGAACTTATATATTTTTGTAAAGGTTATTTTCATATAAAATATTATCGAGATTTAATAGCAATATTAATAGTCTGATCAAGTAAGGTATCAAGGTCAGCGTTTGCTCTATCAACGCTTGCACTTACAGATAATGCTCCAGTATTAATATTTCTTAGCATAGTCCTAAATATAGTAGATGATTTTTCTGGATCAGGATCTATCCACCCTCTGGAAATAATAGCTGAATTATATACGAGCGTTTTAAAAGCATCTTCTGGTTTATTACGTAATAAATCCTTACGTGCTGGTGCAACCTGCAATTCTACAGCTAAACCGTCAGCAATAACTGAACCTGCCATAGTTGATGCTACAGCGATAGATCCATTTATATTTTTTGACTGTTTACTAATACCTATACCCATCATTGCTCCTTGAGTTAATTTTATTGTATTACCTCGCACTTGTGGTAATAATTCTGCACTAAAATCAAGATTTGGATTTTTACGACGTATATCTTGGACTTCGCTTGCGCGTCCAAAATAAAGCGCTAGTTCTCCTGCAATAAATTTATTACGAGAGTCAACTAATGCTTCGTTCCAAGAGTACGTATCACTTCCAAAGTCAGAGAAAGAAGTATAAAAATCAAGCGCCTGGTTGGTTTTTACCTGCGTTTCTCCAGAGGAACTTAGTAAGGAGAATTTTGTAGAATCTCTACTATCGGTCCCTACAATAGAATTACCGTTCTGCAGAATAAGTGCACTCATAATTGCTTTTGAATTAATAACGTTATCATAAGTTCCTAAGGCTGCTGCAGCAATTGAAACCTCACCAGTTCCATTGTACCGAGTGATTGCATTACTAAATTCAGCAAATTCATCCCAGTATTGAGGCACATCCAGAATAAATGCTGAGGAGATCAAGGCTTTGTTATAATACATAATCAAAGGGTCTACGGTTAGTGGAAAAGCTGTAACTCCAGTATCAGTTAAAAAAAGTCGGGCCTCATCAATATATGTAGATTCGTAAAGATCCTTGGTAAAACTTGCATAGGGAATTTCCAAGACCTTATCACTGTGACGTAAAATATTCTCATGAGGCATGATAAATAAATCAGGACCTGAACCAGAAGCGAAGGCATTAATGAGCTCATTTTCATATGTCGCGGTTTGTTTTTGATAATAGGTAACCGTTAAGTTTTGATTTTTCGTCAAGTCAATGTATGGCTGCATTTTTTGTGCATCAGTAGTACCCCAAACAATAACACTACCTCGAGCTTCCTGAGTGTCATTACCAACATCAATAGCTCCAGAAAAGATCAAGAAACCAAACAAGGCTCCAACTACAAATACTCCCGTTATTATATTTTTAATTCCAATATTTTTCATATATATTATTTTTTAATTGCGATAAATCCATAATGATGTTCTCCGGCATCAAAAGATGTATCAAACACAAGTCCAGCTTCTTCAACTAATAATTTTGAGGTGTCCATGCTTACGATATGATCAGACTTAGGACCAATATTCCCAAATGAATCAGACCAATCAATAATAATAATCCGGCCTCCAGGTTTAATAATTCTTGCAGCCTCGACACATGCCTGAGAGCGATGTTCTAACTGAAATAAGGTATTCACTAAAAGAACTGTATCAAGAGACTCATGACGTATGCGCGTACCTTTCCCCTCTTCAATATCTCCCCAAATAATATGCACTGAGGTAAGATTTCTTTCATTTGCCTCTTGTGCAAGACGATTTAGCAGATCTTGCTGTATATCAACAGCAAAGATTCGACTTTCACTTTCACTATTATTGTTTATTTTTTCAGCGATCGCTAGTGTGTAAGCTCCCGAGCCCGAGCCGATATCAGCTATTTGTTGTCCTGGTAAGAAATTAAGTTGCTCAACTATTTTTCGTGGATCTGAAAAGGTATTCATATAACTATCATTGTACCAAAAAAACAATACAAATGTATTGTTTTTAAATAAGAGTAAAAGAAGCAACAGAGTCTCCCGTTCGTAACTTCATTAATCGTACACCTTGTGTTGCACGACCAAGCGTTGATACTGATGATATATTTGTTCTAATTACCTGAGATTTTTGACTCATAGCCATAATTTCAGTTTCAATATTAAACACCTTAGAACCAATAATTTTTCCTGTCTTATCGGTGACATTTAATGTCTTAATTCCTGATCCTCCACGTCCTTGGATTTTATACTCAGACAATGGAGTTTTTTTACCATAACCGTTTTTGGTAACAACTAAGAGCTCAAGATCATTTTGGTCTGCTCTCACAACTCCTGTTGCTACAGCCAAGTCTTCTCCCTTAAGACTAATTCCACGTACACCACCTGCAGTTCTTCCCATAATACGAATATCTGCAACTTCGAACCTAATAGATTGACCGTCTTGGGTTACAATCATCATTTGATCTTCTTCTGAAACAAATCGAACTGATAATAATTCATCTCCATCTTTTAAGTTTATGGCAATAAGACCGTTTGCTTGAACTTTTTTGAATGCGTCAGCAGCTACTCTCTTAACTGTTCCTTTTTTTGTTGTAAAGAAAAGTGAGAATTTATCTAACTCTTTACCTTTTGGAACCGGAAGAATTGATGTAACTTTTTCATCACCAGTAAGAGGTAAGAAGTTTTTAATAGATTTCCCTTTTGTAGAACGGCGTCCCTCAGGAAGATCATACATTTTTGTTTGATAAACCTTACCCATATCAGAGAAAAACAAAACATCACTATGAGAATCCCCAGTTAGGAAATGAGTAACTATGTCTTCATCTTTGGTGTCTAAATCAACAACACCTACCCCACCACGTTTTTGCGATTTGTATTCAGAAGGATCAGTTCTTTTGATATAACCATTTTCTGTATAGACCATGGCAAAATCTTTTTGAGGAATAAGGTCTTCGTCTTTAATTGAATCAACCGCACCTATTACGATTCGGGTTCGGCGATCGTCACCATATTTATCCTTAATTTCCATCAATTCATTCTTAATAATTGAGAGCATTTTTGGAACACTTTTTAAGAGATCTGTTAACTCCTTGATGTATTCTAATATTACCTTCAACTCATCTTCTATTTTTTTTCGTTCGAGCCCAGCAAGTTTTTGCAACTTCATTTCAAGAATGGCTGAAGCTTGAATTTCACTGAATTTAAATTTTTTCATTAAGTTAACCTTTGCTTCGGCACCATCTGTAGATTTTTTGATTAGTGCAATTACCTCATCAATATGATCAAGAGCTGTGTTTAAACCTTCTAGAATATGAGCTCGAGCTTCGGCTTTTCGCAAATCAAATTCAGTACGACGTCGTACAACTTCTTGTCGATGAATAATGAAATATTCTAAAATTTCCTTAAGCCCTAATGTCTGCGGAACACCATCAACCAAACAAACCATATTGTAGTTAAAGTTCTCTTGTAGTTGTGTATGTTTGTAAATAAAATTTAAGACTCGCCGTGGCTGTGCAGAAGATTTTAAATCTATTGCAATACGAATATCTTTGGTTGATTCATCACGCAGTCCTTTGATACCTTTTATTTTCTTATCACGTACAAGGTCAGCAATTTTTACAATCAAATTTGTTTTATTTACTCGGAATGGAATTGAAGTAATAATAATCTGGTGACCACCTTTTGGGGTTTCAACAATTTCTGCTTCACCACGAACCGTAACTCTTCCACGTCCTGATGCATACGCTGCCTTAATATCTTCTGTATTGTAAGCAACGGCTCCTAATGGAAAATCAGGACCTTTCACGTAATCAAGTAATTCTTCACCTGTGGTCTTAGGTTCGTCAATCAATGCAATAGTTGCATCAACAACTTCTCGTAAGTTATGTGGAGGAATATTAGTTGCCATACCGACAGCAATACCCAAACCACCATTTAACAATAAAGTAGGTACAGCAGTGGGAAGAACGGTTGGTTCTTTCTTTGTATCGTCATAGTTTGGCGTAAAATCTACCGTATCTTTTTCTATATCACGTAATAACTCTCCTGAAATTTTTTCCATTTTTGCTTCGGTATAACGATAGGCTGCAGCTGAATCCCCATCAATTGAACCAAAGTTACCTTGACCCCAAACCAAGGGATATCGGTACGAGAAATCTTGAGACATACCTACCATTGCATCGTAAACAGAGCTATCTCCATGGGGGTGATATTTACCAAGAACATCTCCAACAATAGTCGCAGATTTTTTGAAACGTGATGAAGCGGTTAAACCTATATCATTCATAGCGAATAAAATTCGCCGGTGAACGGGTTTGAGTCCATCACGAACATCTGGAAGAGCACGTGAAGTAATAACACTCATCGCATATGCGATAAATGACTCTTTCATTTCGTCCACCACGTTCATTGGTATGATTCTATTGTTTTTTTTATTTTCTTCCATAATTATATTTGATCTTCTGGTAATTCTGCTTCTGCTTCTGCTTCTGCTTCTGCTTCTGCTTCTGCTTCTGCTT
>JBLIKX010000008.1:0-24371 GCA_047637555.1 Crocinitomicaceae bacterium | reverse complement strand
TTGAAACGTTAAGGCTCTTCATAATATCTTGGGTGAAGAGCGAATATGAAACTTGGAATTTTTTATACGACGAGTAGACACCATTCTTAAATTCAACCATACGTAACCCATCATCTGCAATAGTAATAATGCTGGCTCGTTCTTTAGGTAGAACATGGTCAAAGGCAAGAATATCTGAATTCATAGACGAGATTTTGAACCCTGCTTTTTCTAGAACATGAAGGTAACTTCCAAAAATTTCTTTTGGTAAACAAGTAAATAATATTTTTTCAGATGCATCATGTAAATTAGATGAGAATTCACAAACATGTGTTTTTTGCCATGAATGTTCTTTGGATAATTCTTTAAAATATTTAGTTACACGTTTTTTAAGTGATTGTTTTTTTGTAACCTTTGATATTTCCACATCATGACAGAGAAAATATTCATGGGCCAAAATAACATCAATATTTTTATTTTCAACGCTCAATGAAATCTTTTTTAATACCTTATAGAGAAAATCTGCCATAAGTATTTCACCTTGAACAATTGCTCCTTCTACAAGAGAAAGCTGTTCGTGTGTATCAACAAAAAAACCAAGATTATTTTTCTTGAGTGTTAAATATGAAACTTCAGTATCAGTAATCCGAAGTACTGTTTTGCTTGTAGGTTCTTTTTGAGAAAACATAGTTAATATATTATAACCTATTTTTTAGAGTATCGAATAATGTTTGAGAATAATATAGCTAATAACTACAAATGCGAGAACTATCGTATAATGATTAAAGTTTCGTAATATATGCTTTCCAGCTGATGATCCAAAACGATATGGAATATAGGCTTCAATGAAAAACCGCAAACCACGCCCTAATATAGATGCAGTAAAAAATGGGAACAAGGTAACATGCAATGCCCCACCAGTTATTGTAAATACCTTGTATGGAATAGGAGTAAAGGCAGAGATAAACATAACCCAAAATACATTCTTATTAAATAACTCAGTAACGCGAGCAAGCTGCTCCTCGTATCCATATAATTCGATCATCTGCATACCAAAACGGTCAAAGAAATAAAAACCAATAAAATAGCCAAAGAGGGCGCCTATAACTGACCAGACAGTCGAAATAGCAGCGTAAGTTTTCCATTTCCAAGGATGCACCGAAGAGAGTGTAAATACAAAAATATCAATTGGAATAGGAAAAATAAAAGACTCGAAAAATGCAATTATCCCTAAAAAATAGATTATATATTTTTTTCCAGTTTCCTTTCGTATCCATACAATAAGTCGTTCTTTCATATTAATATAATAGCAGAATTAAAATTGTTTATAAGTAATAGAAATAAATTGATAAAGAGTAAATAATGTTATACAAAATGTTTGTAACTTACTAAAATTAAATAAATAAAACAAAATTTACAGATCTCGTTTTAATGTTTTTAATGAAATTTTCATTCTGGAGCGCAAGAAAATTTTAAAACAAGACAAACAGAGATTCTTGGAAAAGGTCTCATTCACATTAAATTTATCACTCACAATCTTTTTAATAAACAATCAACAAACATAAGTTATTATCGTTTGAAATCTATCAAATCAAAAAAACATTTGGGGGAAACCCTTGGAAGAATATGTCTAGAAATTTTCTAATTTAAATTTAAATAATGTAACCATACAAAAAAGCGATGAATATTTACTATTTCATCGCTTTAAATTTTATCGTACACGTGACCCTGGTTCAATGTCTCCTTGTGGTCCGAGGAATATCGGATTACCCTCAACATCATCAATTGCCATTAACATGCCATGACTCATTACCCCTCTAATTTCTCGTGGCTCTAGGTTGAGAATATATAATGAATACTTTCCTATTAGAAGTTCGTACTCTGGGAAGAATTCTCGAATACCAGAAACAATTTGTCGAATATCTCGTCCTGCGTATTCTATTTTTCCAAATGCTGGTTCTGTTTGTAACTCGCATGCACATGACTTTAAACATTCCCCATCAGTATCGCATTCAGTGTCGCAATCGCAGGTAATAGGGCATGGGTCTAATAAAGATCCTTTCTCTAGTTTTCCGAAATCAATCTCAAATCGCAATAATTTATCAGTTCCCTCGACTGGCTCTATGAATCGAATCAAGCCTACGCGCATATCCATTTTATTAAAGTCTTCGTATTTTACATAATTCATACATTTAGTTTAAAGCTTAGCGTATGAGTATGCAAGCGAAGCTCTCACGAAACTTAGTTATACTTTCTATCAAGGTAACGCTGTAAAATAATAACAGCTGCATTTGCATCATTATGTTCACGCTTTTTTTTATTATTTTTTTCTGTCCAACGATTATTTGCTATATTCCCTTTTCCATATAAATGAGACGCTGCGGCTACAGAACTACCTCTTTCATCTTGCTCAATAATTTCGATATCATCCAAGTCATAAGTTAATTTCTCAATAAATTTTTCAATAGCACGTTGAATTTGATTTGTATTTCCCCAAGCATCGAGAGATTTACCAATTACAATTTTCTCAACATTTTCATATGCAATAATATCTAAAATATCCTGAATAATGTCTTGTGAATTTAAGATAGTGTCCTTAGGGAATGCGAGTGTTCCCTCTTCATTAGATAATGCCAAGCCTATTCGTTTTGTTCCATAGTCGATACCAAGATATTTCATATTTATAGTATAGATTATTCAGAAGCTCTGACAAATAATATTGCAGAAAACGTAAATAATGATATTATTTTTTGTGTACGGAAGTGTGGCTGAGTGGTTGAAGGCACTGGTCTTGAAAACCAGCATACGTTAATGCGTATCAAGGGTTCGAATCCCTTCACTTCCTCAAAAAAATAAAACCTCAATGCATTGCATTAAGGTTTTATTTTTTTGAGGAAGTGGGAAATACCCCTCAGGTTATTTTCTACTCCCCTACCTCCCTTAACCCACTACTCACCCAAATCCCTGCCAGTACCATCAAGGTAAGGACAGCTATAGCTGAAACCAAAGATACGCTCCCTAACCACGCAGTGAAAAATCCAATGACTAATAACAACATACCAATGACAGTATTACTCGTTGCTACATATTGAGTACGTGTTTCCCCTTCAGCTATATCTAGGATGTACGTTTTTCTTCCTAGACGAATACCGTCGTGGGCGATATTCAAAATAAAGAGTATTACAGGATATATCCAAAGAGATTGAATAAGTGTGCTCTTTAGGGAAAGTAAAATCACGATAGCAATTGATGTTACTGCTACGATTGAAGCCGCTCTAATAATGACTTTTTTGCTTGAAATATCTGCCAAGTAACCCCATATTGGACCACTGACGATTGACGCGAGTCCCCCTGAAAGGATAAAAAGTCCTAATATATATAAATCAGTACCTATATATTTTTGAGACAATAAAATCACAAAAGGGCTCATAAGTGCTGAAGAAATAAGAAGTCCGCGAGCAATAATAAATTTTTGTAAGGTTGTATCTTTTTTTATTAAGCTAAAAAATGAACGAGTATTTTTCTTTATCTCATCTTTTCTTTCATTAGGATATTCAATAATTTGAGCATACATGAGGGTTGCTATAATCCACAATGAACCTGCAATAGCCACAAGTTTCGCAAGCGCAGGTAGCGCTGCATTTTCAATTGGGTGAAATAACAAAATAACAGCAGATATTAAAACTAATACACCCGAGAGCGAACTTGAATAACCATTTAACTTACCACGCCGCGTTTTAGGAATTGTTTTACCTATTACATCTTTTGAGAGCAAGGAGCATAACGCCCTTCCCAAGGAAAATAAAGCCACTAAAACAATAATCCAAATGCCTGCATGGGCACCTGAAAACAGATTAACAACAAAAACAATACCAAATAAAGAAAATGCTTGAACTAATGCACCAATAATCCATCCCCATTTTCTCAAAGGCATATTGTTAAAAACACTACTTAAAAAATACTGAGGAAGCATTGATCCAGACTCACGAATTGGGACCAAGAGGCTCGTCAGAAAAACAGGTGCACCAAGAGAACCCATAATCCATATCAACACTGTTTTAGGGGCGCTTAAAACATCCCCTAATTGAGTCAGGACATTAGTTGCTATAATCACAAAGTAATTTTTATGTGCGTGTATACATGCCTTTTCTGTAATTCCATTACACACTCGTGCTTCTTTTTCTCTATTCAAAAACCGATACATTCTTTCCATAATAAAAGAGCCTACACCTAAATGTAAACTCTCGCAATATTATCTGTACGTTTATAACCCTAGGTCTTTTAAATTTTGTAAACTCTCGCTTAAACTCGGTTGACTAATAGCTTCAACAGGAGCGCTGGAGCTTGTCCCAGAAAAACTATTCAGACTGGAAGTAAAAGAACTCATTATGTTTGGCAATAACACTGCCACTGCAATAAGCGGAAGAACGAAAACAACCAGATTCATTATTCCTGACCAAAAAATTATCTTTCTTGTTTTTTCAACAGACGTATAAATCTTAACCAGAGCTTCTTGTTGTACATTTAACTGCTCTTGTAGATCTTTGTATTGTTGGTCTTTATTATCCATATTACTAAGTATACCGCAGTAGTAATTTAGAAACTATAACTTCGAGAAAACAAAAAACTAAGATAGCGTGCAAAGAATTCGTTTTTATCACATTTTTTGCAATTACCTTTTCTTCTATCTGTTGAAATACCAAGTATTGTGTAAATTTAACTTAGGCTAAATACTGCTGTTGCAAATAAGTACCCCAGGATCAAAAAGAACTACCGTTTATCAAACACTAAGAAGGGGGAAATTTGTGTAATAAATATAAGCAAAAAAAACGCAAGTTCTGTTCTAATAATGGCGTCAATTGATCAAAAATTTTCTTGATACAAACAAATAATATCAATAAAAAACTTATAGAAAAATTTTTATATAGCTATCTAACTATCCTAATTTAAAAAAAGCATTAATGCTTTTTTAAATAATCCTCTGCATAAGATAGAAATAGTCACTTTGTTCTTTTTTTATCTAAAAATTTTATTAAAGAATCCAAAGATTCTACGTGGTGATTGCTCTTGAAAATTTTCATTAGGTTCAAATACTTCTTTTAATAATTCCCTTGCTGTTTCCTTATCACCTGCGCGGGCAATATCTCGAGCCTCTTGGATTACTTCTTTTTCATCTTTGCTTAATGAGTCAGTAAATTCTGTTCTCTTACTCATAAACTTACGAGACTTCCTTAACCCAATTTCTTCAAGGTATGATTTTACTGCGTCACGGTCACCAGCTTCTTTTAATTCACTAATTTTTTCTTTTTGTTCATTAGTTATTTCTGGACCTTTTGGCCTTTCTGGTAGCTCTACACCAAGTTCTAATAGCCTAATACGAACTAACTGCTTATCATCACCTGATTCATGCAGCTCTTTAATAATTTCTTTTTGTTCTTTTGTTAACTTTTGCAATTCCTCAACAGTCTTTAACCCCATGCTTTTGTCTCTCTGTGTATATTTTTTAATTCCCCATCTATCTAATTGATCACGAATAGCATCTTTGTCTTTGGCTTGCTTTAATTCCTTAACTATTTTTTTTTGTTCATCCGTTAATCTTGGACGAGACGGCTGTTTAATATTTAACTCTCTTAATAGAGCCTTGAATGATGCACGGTCACCTGATGCACGGATCTGTTTTAGTTCACCTCGATCAAGTTGACTCATTTTCTTTTCTTCTTGAGCAAAAGCTGAACCAGCAGAAGTAAGAACTGTAAATCCTAATAGCGCAATAAATATTTTTGTTGTTATTTTCATATTTTTTGTTTGTTTCTTTTTAATACCTTAGCAACTATTAGTACGAAGTATCTCATTTTTTCTTTCAAAAGTTTTATTAAAGTTACTACCTAATCCTCGATCTTTTACAAAGTTAATATTTCCGTCACGAAGATTCTTATACTCTGAATGTTTTTCAAAGCCACCCCGCTTTAATTTCCATGGAGCCACGGCACAGGGATAAAATATTCCTGAATCTTGATAACCAACCATTTTTACCCGTAGAGATTCAATAAAAAGATTTGCGTCGTCTTCTCTTATAAATTGAGCATCAATAATGTGTATACCATCATCAAGTGAATTAAATAACAACAGTCCATTATTTGTTATTTCTTGTAGCTCACCCGCAAGGAGTCCATTTATTTCCGGATCAGACCAATATTCATTAGCTTGGGTGACTATACCAGGAAAACCAATACCTCGTTCTATTTGACCGCTCAGACGTGATCCAAATAATGTACTCCCAATCAGACCAATAACTATTAAAATAATAAATAGATAAGTCTGTCGTGTTCGTTTATATCCCTGCTCTGCATTCATAATCTGGTATATTGCTAATACAACAAACAAACCAACCAAGAGGATCCTTAGCCCGCTGAACCAAAATAGTAGATGAAGTGGGATAAGATTAGCATTTATGGTGTTAAAGAGCATAGAACCAGCAGAGAGACTTGCTAGAAGCAATGAAACAAAGATACCTATCCATAATGAAAACTCTTTTACGATAAATTGCCATTTTGGTTTTGGTTGAATATTTTCGTTCTGAATTTTTTGTAATATTTTATTGTTCATTGAATGTTTCATAATGGAGTTTGAATGATTTTTTTGCTCGATTAATTAATGTTGCAATAGTTCCTTCTGGTTTTTTTAATATATCACTGATTTCTCGGTACGACTGATCTTCTATAAATTTTAGCACTAATACTTCACGATATTTTACATCAAGTTTGTTGAGAATAGTTCCTATTTCTTTTTTTTGATTCTGTAGCTCTAACTTATTCAGAAAATGTTGTGTATCCTCTGTCCAATTAAATATTTCGTCGTCATAATCATATTTACCATGTTTCTTTCGGGTTTTTTCTTTTCGTGACCAGTCAACAACCTCGTTATGTGTAATTCTATATATCCATGAACTAAATGAAAGTGTCTTATTAAACCCATTGAGATTTAAATAGGTCTTTAAAAATATGTCCTGCAAAATGTCTTCTTGATCTTCATTGTTCACATTGGTAATGCGCCGTACATACCGGCGTAACTTAAACTCATAACGTCCCATTAAAATACCAAAATATTCCTGGTTTATTAAGGACAATGAAACGAGTTCATTGTCGGTCATAATAGAGTTGTTAATTGAATCACTCATAAATAAATAAAAGATCTTGCGTTACGATGATTTTTAGAATATAAATTAAATAATATATTCTAAAAATCATCTATCAGCATAAAGTATTACATTATATTAATACGCGTACTAGCTCAGTTTCTTTCAGTAATTGAGTATTAGTTCCTGAGTTATATAATTTCCTTAGACCAAACTAATAATTTATAGGGAAACGAATTTAGAAACAACACAGCTTTATTTTATTATCGAATAGGAAAAGATAGAGACTCTATAAAATTAAAAATTACTGGTGCAATAACTGAAAAACCTATACCAGAATTTAAAAAAACAATCGAAAAAGAAGAGAAACTAAAAAGAATCGTTTTACTCGCCTTTCGTACCTTTAATAAATAATCTTATATCCATAAAAGTACCAATTATAGTTTATATAATTGGGTTTTTTATTTCTGCTATACTGTAGATATGACACAAGAAACAGCTCTCAATATTATGAAGACAGGACAAAATGTGTTCCTCACAGGTGCACCAGGTGCCGGGAAAACCTACGTTCTAAATCAATATATTGATTATTTGAAAGAATATGGAATAGAAGCAGCTATAACTGCTCCAACAGGGATCGCGGCGAGTCATATTGGAGGGATGACCTTGCAAAGTTTTTTTGGAACAGGAATTCGTGACACGCTGTCTCAATATGATATAGAAAATTTGACCGAGAAAAAATATATTTGGGAACGAATGAAAGATTTAAAAGTTTTGGTTATTGATGAAGTGTCGATGCTCTCTCCTGCTTTGTTTGAATCAATTAATTTAATCCTACAGACATTCAAATTTAACCATGAACCCTTTGGTGGTGTTCAGGTAGTTCTCGTTGGTGATTTTTTCCAACTTCCCCCTATCGGAGCCCGCGATGTTGAAAAACGTTTTATTTTTCAAACAAATGTTTGGCAACATACAAATTTGGCTACCTGTTATTTGAATACCTCCTACCGACATGAAGACGAAATACTTTTAGGTATTTTAAATGAAATGCGAAGTGGCGAAGTTTCAGAAGAGTCAATGAATCATTTTAGAAGTCGTTATAAAAAAGAACCAACCAGTATTGGATCAACTACTAAATTATATACCCATAATGCAAATGTTGATGCTATTAATAAACAGGAACTGCAAAAACTAAAAACTCCTGTGAATGTATTTGAAGCTCATACTACTGGTGCAAAAAAATGGATTGAGCGAATATTTGGAAGTGCTTTGGTAATTCCAAAACTAGAATTGAAAGAAGGTGCTTTGGTATTTTTTATTAAAAATAATTATGAAAAAGAATACATTAACGGAACACTAGGAACCGTTGTCGAATTTGATACTTTTGGTGTACCAATTATAGAGACACATGATGGACGTCGTATTAAAGCCGAACGGGAAGAATGGGTGTTTGAAGATAATGACGGTAAACCAAAAGGAACGATTAAACAAATCCCCCTTCGTCTGGCATGGGCCATTACGGTTCACAAATCACAAGGAATGACTTTGGACGCGGCGGAAATTGATCTTTCACAAGCCTTTGAACCTGGTCAAGGATATGTTGCTCTCTCTCGTATTAAATCGCTCGATGGATTAAAATTAATGGGATTGAACCAACAAGCACTTCAGGTTAATCAATCAGTGCTTTCTGTTGATGCGGCTATGCGCAATACCTCTTCAACACTTTTTGATGAGTTTGATGATTTGGACGATATGGTCCTCGAGGAAAAATTTTCTATTCACCTACAGCAAATTGGTGGTAGCAAGGAAAAAGGAAGGAAGAAAAAGGTTGTCGCTGCAAAAGCCAAAGAACCAAAAGTAAAATCATTTCTTGAAACTAAACCATTTTTCGAACGTGAACTGACAATAGAAGAAATTGCTACCATTCGGGACCTCAAGGAGCCTACTATTTGGAATCACCTACAGCTTATTCTTGATGATGATCCAGAATTTGATATCACGTACCTACAACCTGATACTAATATTATAGAGGCAGTAGAGAAAGCCATCAAAATTATTACCAAACGCAAAAAAGAAGAAGACTTTTCAGAAAAAACAGGAGAAGTAAAACTTAAACCTATATTCCTGGAACTAAATGAAGAGATCTCCTATGACGAAATTAAGTGTGCGATGTTGTTTCTGGAATAAAAAGAACCTTATAGGTTCTTTTTATTCTTCTAAAATAGTTTTCGAGCAACGATGCGTGACCCTCCCGCCGTCGTAATAGTCGGAATTGGCACTTCTCCACGTTCAGTTCCTCGACGAATCATATCATCATTACGTCGATGTTGTGGTCGTCCGCGGGTTGGTTTATTTGATGAGGTACTTCGAGATTTGTATTTTCGCGAAGATTTCTTAGATTCTGATTCTACATCATCACTTACCCCATTTAGTAGTGCCTCTACCTCAGTAACTGATCGTCCAATGCCTGATGTTTGAATCAAAGTATTTTCCAATAGCGAAACAAGCTTATTGGCCACGGTTGGCATATCACTTTTCTCAATAAGTGCCTCTAATATTAGCCCAGAGGACTTCTTTGTTTGTTCTGAATTAACCATAGTAAACAATGCCTTCATTCGATCCTCAACATTGGCATTTTTCTCAGGAATCGCTTGAAGCGTTAATTCAGAACCGACGTCTTGTTGAATTCGTTTTAATTCACGTAATTCATGTGGTGTTACCAACATCATAGCAATACCGTCACGTTTTGCTCGTCCTGTTCGTCCAATACGATGAACATACGATTCAGCCTCAAATGGAATGTGATAATTAAATACATGAGTAACATCTCGTACGTCGAGCCCTCGAGCTGCAACATCAGTTGCGACCAATAGCTCACATTCATTCCGGCGGAAAGCCTTCATAGTTTTTTGTCTGTCATACTGTTCCATATCTCCATGCAGCGCCATTGTCTTGTAGCCTTGTGCTGCAAGATGTTCTGCTAAACGAGCTGTTTCTCTTTTTGTTCGACAGAAAACAATAGCTTTCTTGAGGCTCTCTGATGATTCTATAAGACGCAGCATTGCATCATCACGTTCATTTTCATCAACGACATAATAATATTGCTTAATATTATTATTAGTAATTTCAGCTTTTTCTGTTCGAATAAATACCGGCTTTGTAAGAATTGTTTCAGCGAGTTCCTTGATTTCATCTGGCATAGTCGCAGAAAACATGAGTGTTTGCTTTCTACTCTCTAGATGTGTAAAAATATGCCGAATATCTTCCAGAAATCCCATATTCAACATTTCATCAGCCTCGTCTAGAACAACAAATTTTGGAGCAATGTCTATTTTTCCTTTTGATAAGAGATCAAGAAATCGTCCTGGTGTTGCGACAATAACTCCTGCTGTTTTGATGTGTGAGATTTGTCGTCCATATGATGTACCGCCATATACGGTCGCTGTTCTAATATTTAAGTTTCGTGAGAATTTATAAAATTCATCAGCTACCTGAGTCGCAAGCTCTCGTGTAGGTACGATTACCACCGCCTCAACACCGTCCCTGCCGGTCATTTGTTGTAATATAGGTAATGCAAAAGCAGCCGTTTTACCGGTTCCTGTGTGAGCCTGCCCTACTACATCTTTCCCATCAAGGATTAATGGAATTGATTTTTCTTGAATGGGGGATGGCTCAGTGAAGCCAGCACGTGAAATAGCATAGGCCAATCGCGATTTAAATTTAAAGTCATTAAATGTCATGTGTTTGTATACGATATAGAGATATCGTGATTACACGTTATGGAAAAAATATTTGCTTTTGATCTATAACGAGATATTTGAGAGAAATAAAATAGTAATACCACCCATGGTACTAAAAACTCAAATACCTTATTACGATAGCACAAAAGTTATTATTATCAATAGAATAGCAAAAATTCCTACAAAATAACTAAAGGTTATTTTTCGAACTATGCGTAATAGTAACTCAATAGTAAGGAGTCCAAAAATAAATGCAGAACTGAGTGCAATAAAGTGATTCAAAGTAAAATTGAAAAACTCAGAGTAATTTAGAATTATATTTGCTAATAATACAATAGGGATTGATAGAATAAATGATAACTCTAAGGCGCGTTCTTTGTCTATACCTAATAACCCCATACCTGCAACCGTTGAACCAGAACGAGAAATTCCAGGAATTGCAGCAATTCCTTGGAACAGCCCTGTAATTATTGCCCTATCTTTAGTTAAAATTACATTATTATTTGTCTGTTTTTTTTCAGTGAGATATAAGAGCACAGCAGTAATAGATAAGAACAGTGCTACTATTATATTTACGCTCATTTCATTAGTGAACCAGGAAGCATTCGTCTCAACTATTTTCAATAAAATTAAACCTAATATTCCTGATACCACAGTCGCAATAATAATAAAATTAAGGTAATTCTTTTTCGATTTCTCTAATGATCGGTATTTAAATAATTCACTTCCTAAACGAAGAACTGTCTTTCTATAATAAACAATTACGGCCGCAAGCGTTCCAAGATGTAAGAATATAGCATATGAAATAACCTCAGAGAAAATCATTCCTGATGGGAAAAAATTAGTTTTTACTAAAACAATCATTGCCTCTGAGGATATTGGTAACCATTCAGCAATACCTTGAACAGCTCCTAAAATAAAAGATTCAAACATAAACCTAGTATAAACAAAGAAAAAAAGAATACCAAAGATATTCCTTTTAACAATTAAAATAATATCCGGTAACAGCTCCCATAAAATCTGTCTCCCCAGGACAACACTATCGAGAAATACAAATATGAGGCAAATATTTTTCATGTTAAATTATTATATTAAAAAAATAATTATTTCTTTTAAGAAAAGTCATTATATTCATTGACTATAAACCATAGAAAAAATAAAAAACCTTGCGGTTTTTTATTTTTTTTAACCTTGCCGTTTTGACTTTCGTCGTGTGACAATAGCTTGGTTTGAGTATTTCTTTGAACGTCTTGTTTTAACTCCGTAAGCTTGCTTACCTTGTCTTGTTTTCGGTCCACGTCGTAACCCAATACCTTGTTTTCCTTCACCTCCTCCATGCGGGTGATCTACTGGGTTCATAGCTGAACCACGAACGGTAGGACGAATCCCACGCCACCGTGATCGACCAGCCTTTCCTCCTTTGATCAATTTATGGTCAGAGTTGGATACTTCACCAACACATGCAAATGATTGGTCTGGTACCTTTCGAACTTCACCAGAAGGAAGTTTGATGTTTGTGTATCCGTCATCATGAGCTGTTACTTGCGCGTAAGATCCAGCTGAACGAACCATCTTTGATCCACCTCTTGGTTTTAATTCAATATTATAGACAAAGGTTCCAACCGGAACTTTGAATAATGGTAATCGGTTTCCAGGTTTTAATGGTGCATTTTCTGAAGTCAGAAATGTATCCCCTACCTTTACACCTTTTGGCATTACAATGTATCGTCGTTCTCCGTCCGCATAGCAAACAAGTGAGATGAATGCAGATCGGTTTGGATCGTACTCAACAGTTTCGATTTTAGCTGGAATATCGTGCTTATTGTACAAAAAGTCAATTTGTCGATATTTTCGCTTGTTACCTCCACCCATATGACGAGTAGTAATCCGACCTTGATTATTACGTCCACCTGTACGTTTGGTCCCTGTTGTCAAAGCCTTGTGAGGTTTTGAAGCAGTAAGGGATTTTCGATAATCAAGAGTCACCATGTTACGCCTTGAAGGCGAAGTTGGTTTATATGTCTTCATAATTTTGTATAAATTTATGTCAGTAATTATCAGCTACTGAAACTTTAATGAATAGTAATGAAACTAAGCAAGTTCAATAGTATCTCCTTTTTTAAGAGTTACCATAGCTTTCTTTGTCCCTTTTTGATGAGCTTTTCGCCCACGCCTTGTAACTTTTCGAGCTTTCGCATTAATAACATTTATTGAGATTGGAGTAACTTTGTACTTTTCAATAACTGCGTTTCTAATTTGAATTTTATTTGCTCGAGTAGCTACGTTGAATGTAAATACGTTATTTCCTGAAATCATAGCTGCCTTCTCAGTAATTCTTGGGTCAATAATAACCCAAGAAAGATCGTTGTTAGCTGCTACTTCAGTAGTTGAATCTTTTTTAAACAATGCCATACCTATTTGTTAGTTAGTTTTGTTTGTAAAAATTCGACCATTTTTTCAGGATTTGCAACAACCAAATATCGGTTATTTACAATATCCACGACGTTGATGTTCTCTGGTGCATTTAGTGAAACATGGAAAAGATTTTTTGTTCCATTTTTCAATACATCAGTAATCTCAGAAATCATGAATGCATTATTGTGCTTTTGTGTGTTGAGAGTTTCAAACCCTTCAACATTAGCAAATGCCTCAAATGTCGCTTTCATGTCTTTTGTTTTTCCAGTTGCAGAATCAAATCCCTCAACAAACAAAATTTGTCCGTCTCTTAATTTTTGTGATAGTGCCACTAATAGTGCTTGACGACGCATTTTTACGTTAATTTTCTTATCGTAATTTCGTTCGTTTCGCGGTCCAAAGGTGATTCCTCCACCAGCCCAAATCGGAGACCTTCGTGACCCATGACGAGCCTGTCCTGTCCCTTTTTGACGCCAAGGTTTTCGTCCTCCACCTCGTACTTCTGATCGGTCTTTGGTATGAGCAGTATTGGCACGTGCATTTGATTGCATCCCAACGACAACTTGGTGAACCAAGTCACTGTTCCAGTGAAGCCCAAAAACGTTTTCTGGAAGATCGATTGTTCGAGCTTCCACTCCCTTATGATCGTATACTTTCGTTTTCATAATAATTAATGAGCTTACAGAGAAACTACCTCAAGCAACGTACCACGTCGTCCAGGAAGAGCCCCTTTTACCAATAATTGTCCGTTTTTCGCATCAACAGCAATAACCTCAAGGTTTTTTACAGTGATTCGATCAGAACCCATTCGACCGGCCATACGAGTACCTTTAAATACTCGTTGTGGACCTGTTGCCCCAATAGATCCAGCTCTTCGTGTGTCGTGCCGGTGTCCATGAGATGTTGGTGCACCAGAGAAACCATGTCGTTTCACTGGACCTTGGAATCCCTTACCTTTAGAGATTCCTGAAACAGCAACGATATCTCCAGCTTCAAAAACTGAAGCATCGAGTACATCTCCCACTTGAAGTTCAGATGTTTCGCCATTTTTCAGTCGAAATTCTTTTACAAATCGGAAATTACCTTTGTCACCAAAGTGACCTCGTTGTGCTTTATTAATATTTTTTTCTTTTCGTTCCCCAGATGCAATCTGCACTGAATCATATCCATCAGTATCTACTGACTTAATTTGCGTTACAGCTGCCTTAGAAACAGAAATGATAGTCGCTGGAACAACAAGACCTTCTTCCGTAAAGAATTGAGTCATTTGTTCCTTTGTTCCTAGAATAAATTTCATGTTCGTATATGTTCGTACCGAAGGCGAAAGACGCCCTCGGTAGTGGAACATCTAATTGGTTGACTCTCGCCAACATTAGTTAATAAGTGTGTTGTTGTTTGTGAACAATCTTTACATCATCTTTACATCAATGTCGACTCCAGATGGAAGATTCATATTTGTAAGCGCCTCCACAACTTTAGGAGTAGGATTGATAATATCAATCAATCGCTTGTGAACGCGTGTTTCAAATTGTTCCCGAGCATCTTTGTAAACAAATGATGAACGGTTAACCGTATATTTTTTAATTTCGGTTGGAAGTGGAATCGGACCTCGTGTTTCTGCTTCGTACTGTGAGGCAGTATCCATAATCTGCTTAACAGATGTATCTAGGATTTTGCTTTCGTAAGCACGAACTCGAATTCGCAATGTCGATTCTGTTTTCTTTTCTGCTGCCATGGTGGCGCAATTATTACTCGAGCCGAAGCTTAAGCAATAATTTTAGTAACAACTCCTGCCCCTACAGTTCGTCCCCCTTCTCGAACCGCAAATCGTGCGTTGTCATTAAGCGCTACTGGTACTTGAAGTTTTACCTTTAAAGTAACAGTATCTCCTGGCATAACCATCTCTGTCCCTTCTGGAAGTTCAATTTCTCCTGTTACATCCGTAGTTCGGATGTAAAATTGAGGTTTATATCCCTTAAAGAATGGTGTGTGTCGTCCTCCTTCTTCTTTCTTTAGAACATAAATTTCACATTCAAATTCAGTATGAGGAGTAATTGATCCTTTTGCTGCAAGAACTTGTCCACGAGTGATGTCTTCTTTTTTAAGACCTCGCACAAGAATTCCTGCGTTATCTCCAGCAAGTCCTTCTTGAAGTTGTTTGTTGAACATCTCAACTCCAGTAACAGTTGCTTTAATAGTGTCTTTAATACCAACAATTTCAATTTCTTCTCCTACTTTAACTTTACCTTGTTCGATTTTACCTGTTACTACCGTTCCACGCCCTTCAATTGAGAAGATGTCTTCTACTGGCATCAGGAATGGTTTATCAAGTTCTCGAATTGGATCCGGGAAAAATGTGTCCATTGCGTTTAATAGATCTACAATTTTTGCAGCCCATTCATCTTCAAGTGTTGTTGCTTCTAAAGCTTTAACAGCTGAACCTTTAATAATTGGAGTATTTTCTCCATCAAATTTATATTTTGTAAGAAGATCTTTAATTTCTTCCTCTACTAGTTCAACCATTTCTTCATCATCTACAAGATCCATCTTGTTAATGAATACAATAAGCTTTCCTACTCCAACCTGACTCGCTAGCAAAATATGCTCTCGTGTCTGTGGCATAGGTCCGTCAGTAGCAGCACATACAATAATTGCACCGTCCATTTGAGCGGCACCAGTAATCATGTTTTTGATGTAGTCCGCGTGACCTGGAGCATCAATGTGTGCGTAATGACGAGTAGCTGTTTCATACTCGTTGTGTGAAATTGAGATAGTGATACCTCGTTCTCGTTCCTCAGGAGCGTTATCAATATCTGCAACGTTCTTAAGTTTGTTTCTTTCTGGATCCATCATGTGTGCAACATGTGAAATCGCAGCTGTAAGAGTAGTCTTACCGTGGTCAACGTGACCGATAGTACCTACATTTACGTGAGTTTTATCTCGGTTAAATTCTGCCATATTTTTTGTAATTAAATAATACATTACGCGACGTCTATCCGTTTATACTATTTCAAGTGCGCGCCTGAAACAAAACGAACCGTGTTGCATCTCGTAAGTGGTATTGATGTAATAATTTATTGTTTTTTACTGAGCTCAAAGCCCAAATAAAAAACCACAACAACACAAGCTGTGATATGAAGTATATTAGTTTTTTAAACTGTTCTGTCAAGGGCTTGTCCCCAAACATTCCCTATAAAATAAGGGTTTAAAGGACATTTTTATACTTAATAATGTCTTTTATAAAAGACATTATCAGTGTAATAAAATGTCCTAAAGAAACCCTTATTTTATAATAAAAAAATCACTACGCTATTCCTTCTTGAATTAATTTCACAATATCACCCCAATAAATATATTTACTATCAATAAAGAGACGATTAGTAAATTCTACAAGAGTATTCATTATTTATATTAATGAATCTTTCCGATGTGATCAAAAAAAATTCTTTAATTTTATTTTACTCTATGTAACTTTCCGTAGAGGTTAAGGAATCGAAATCAAGTGACTTAATTGCAACAAGGGACATCAAAAAATATTAAAGATTGGTTTTGTATTTTCCTTAAAACGCTCGAACAGATTAATTTTTTGATCCATAAAAGTTTTTTTTATTTTTAGTGATACTTCCTTATATTTTTTTATATAAAAAAACAGAATTAAAACTATAACTCTGTTAAAATTTCTGGACCGTTTTCAGTAATTAAAACCGTATGCTCAACATGAGCTGATATTGATCCGTCCCGTGTGGAAACCGTATATCCATCATCATGGAAAACGACATCTGATGTCCCTAGATTAAACATAGGTTCGATTGCAATAACCATGCCTGGTTTTAACTTTGCGCCATGCCCTTGTTTTCCAAAATTTGGAACATAAGGATCCTCGTGAACAGCAATTCCTACCCCGTGCCCAGAGAGTTCTTTTACGTTTCCATAACGTTTGTTGTTAAATGATTCGATGGCATATCCAATATCACCAACGGTATTTCCGTTTTGTGCTGCTGCGATACCTAACATCAAAGCCTCACGTGTATCATAAACTAGCTGTTTTTTTTCATCTGAAACATCACCAACGAATACTGTTCGAGCTGAATCAGTAAAGAGTCCTTTGTATTCTAAACCTAGATCAATAGATACGATATCTCCATTTTGAATAATCATTTCAGCCGTTGGAATACCATGTACGACTTCATTGTTAATAGATACACACAATGATGCTGGGTAAAGTGGGTATGTGTGATCAGGTTGATAATTTAAAAAAGATGGTTCTGCACCTATTGATCGAACCTTTTGTTCTGCAGCTTTATTTAGCTCTAATGCCGTCACACCTGGAATTATTAAACTCTCTAATTCAGTTAAAATTCGTGCATGATGTTTTCCTGCCGCGCGCAGTATTTCAATTTGCTCTTTTGTTTTAATAGTAATTGCCATATACAAGCATCCTAACAAATTAAGAAAAATAAAAAACCTATAACAGATTTTTATTTTAATAATAAT
The DNA here is from genome assembly GCA_047637555.1 of Crocinitomicaceae bacterium. Taxonomy (GTDB): domain Bacteria; phylum Patescibacteriota; class Minisyncoccia; order Phycocordibacterales; family UBA1006; genus UBA1006. The sequence goes on along the minus strand of JBLIKX010000008.1, from coordinate 6,608 downwards.
AAAAAAGTGCATAATTTTCTGTATGCATTTAGTTGGTTTATAGTCACTATCGCCCCTTAACTCACTTAATAATAGTTCCTTCAAATGTATTACCATCAAGATAATTCTGAAGATTTTCAATAGATGCACCAAGCACGGCTACAGAAATTCCAGATTCCTGTGCCAACCGTGATGCAACAGGGTCAAATGGAGCTGACATTCCAGGTGCCCATTCTGCTGGAATAAGATCTCTGTATTCTGACCATGATAATTTTTCAAATTTTTGGGCATTAGGGTTTGTACGAGGGTCTGCATCGTAGACATGGGCCGTGTTTGAAAAGTTAATAATTCTCGTTGCCTTTGATATTTGAGCCATGCGTACCGCCCCCATATCCGAAGAACTCCCTGGTTTAAATGCTGCCTTTATTACAATACTTGAATTAACGCCCTGCAACTCTTTTGGTTCATAAATAATTTTGTGAACATCAAGGTCATGAAAAAATCTATGTATCAATTCACAATTTAGCTGAATAGCTTTGATACCAACCCAATCAAGTGATATTGGGTTGGTATGGTTCATTTCTGCAAGTGCTTCTTGGTAGTACCTGGCAGTTTTTCCGCCCCCAGGAACCAAAATGACTTGATATCCATTCTGGACTAAGCGAGATGCTATATTTTTGATCTCTTTTATGAATATAGTATCAATTGCATCTGGTACTAACAGTGAACCTCCTACAGCGATAATTATTGTTTCTTTAGATAAGGTAGACATATAGTATTAATTATTTAGCGCTTCAACAATGGATTGCTGAATATCGTTAATGTTTCCTTCTCCATTAATATTAATTAAATTATAATCTGGATGATTTCGATACCATTCAATAGCGGGTAGCACGCAATCATTATAAAATACAATTCGTGTATTCAATGCATTATCATCAATATCATCTGCACGACCCCTCCCAGCAAGGCGATTACGTACTTCTTGCTCAGATACTTCTACGTGAATTACAACTGCATTGCCACGGTCATAATATTTCATTGTCGTATCAAGCATCTGGGCCTGATTGATGCTGCGTGGGTATCCATCAAAAATGAGAAGTTGATCCTCACTTTTTAAGTTTAGTACCATTTCGTTTACAAACAAACCATTAGTAATAAAATCAGGAACTAATCCACCTGCAGTAGTTACTTCCTTAATCTTCTGACCCGAGTAAGTCCCAGATTTTACAATCCCTCGAAAAGTATTACCTGGTTCAAAATGTAAAATTTCCTGACCAGGGTTTTCCATACGGTAAGTTTCTTTTAGTAATTCTATCTGAGTCCCTTTTCCGGAACCAGATCTACCCATAATAATTAACGTTTTAGGTATATTCATGCTATATACGAGTATAACAAACTGATGACTAATCTCAAAAAATAATCATATTAAGAAATAGAAAAAATGTCTTGTCATATTAATCAGCTCAATATCAAAAGAAAAACTAACTTATTACGACAAGTGAGAAGTAATATAAAAAAAGGAAAATATTATTTTCCTTTTTTTATATTATAAGAACTCCTTCGAAACAAACTTTGTTTATTCAGCTGACTCTTCTTTGTTTGGTTCGTAAATTTTTACATTCACTCGGGCCTGCGACTTCATTCCACAGACACGAACCAGTGTCCTCATTGCCTTTGCGGTTGCACCTTGGCGGCCAATTACCTGCCCCATGTCTTCTTGGTTTACTCCTAGTGTTAAAAGTACCCCCATATCATCAACGGTTTTAACAACCGTCACATCATCTGGATTATCAACAAGTCCTTTTACTAGGTATTCAAGAAAATTTTCTGGTTCTGTCATATTATTTCTATAGATTAATTATACTAACAAACTTAGTATACTCGATTTTTTATATTTGTGGAAAATTATGTATTGTCTTTTTGGGAATCAGCCCAGAGGAAAGGATCAGTAAACATATAAGATCTTTTGCTAATTTAATTAAGGATATTTGCAGATAAAATCTCGCTAAGTGAATCTAAGACATTTTTTAACGAATAAGAATAAATACTCATATTCTCATTATGAATATTCACCAGACTATTTTGCTCATCTGGTGAATTTGATGAATTATATTTTAACCTATCTACAAATGGGTCATGATTGGTAGCATGCATCAGCATTACATCTATAAATTCTTTTTTATCTTTTGGAATATAAGTGTAATAGTCAATAAAATTTTGAATACCTAATAATAAAATTGTTTTATTTTTTGTGGTGTTTGCAAATTCTTCTCCAGCAACCGCAAATGCCGCTTCGTATACTGAGTTATCATAAAAATTCCGAATATCCTCTAGGTATGTCATGAAAGTTTGTTCTATTTCCATTTGTACAGCCTTATTTGTTTTTTCTTCTAATTTTTCAAACTGTTCATTTTTCTTATCTAACTTTAAATCGTTCATATTTACATTATTAGTTAGTAAACATAAAAAATCTACTTTTTGGTACTAAATTTCAAGATATTTATAATAAAATGAGATTCAAAACAAAAAAAGAGCAAACAATACATATCGAAATATGTTGAGTGCTCTTTTTTCTTTTAACGCAGAAGGTCGCTTATTATAAACGCCGACTACCAAGCAAAGTGTGCAAACGCCTTGTTTGCCTCTGCCATTTTGAGTACAGTTTCTTTTTTCTTTACAGCTTCTCCTTCTCCAGCGGCTGCTAGAAGAAGTTCGTCAGCAAGGAAGAATTTCATATCTTTACCTTTTTTAGATCGAGCTCCCTTAATGATCCATCGCATAGACAATGCTAATTGACGTTCTGGTCTAACAGGAACTGGAACTTGGTAATTTGCACCTCCGACTCGACGTGATCGAACTTCGGTAGATGGACCTGCGTTTTTAATCGCGGCTTCAAAAACTTCTAGGGGTTCTTTATCAGGTTGTTTTTCCTTGATAATATCTAGAGCTCCATATACAATCTTTCGCGCTGTTTCTTTTTTACCGTCCAACATAATGTTGTTGATAAATTTAGCTAGCATAACTGAATTGTAGACTGAGTCTGGTCCTGGTTGTCTTCTGTTTTTTACTGGTCTTCGCATAATAATTTAATAGTTTATTCTTTTGGTTTTTTAACTCCATACCGAGAACGAGATTTCTTTCGCCCTTCTACTCCAGTTGCATCAAGAACTCCTCGAACTACGGTGTATCGTACTCCAATAAGATCCTTAACACGACCACCTCGCAACATAACAACTGAGTGCTCTTGCAATGTGTGTCCCATTCCTGGGATATACGCAGTTACTTCCATACCATTAGTTAATCGTACACGAGCAATCTTTCGAAGTGCCGAGTTCGGTTTCTTTGGTGTGGTTGTTGTAACCTTTGTACACACACCTCGCTTGAATGGAGATGGGTACCGTGTAGGTTGGTTCTTCAATGAGTTAAAACCACGCCCAAGAGCAACTGCCTTTGGTTTAGTGGTAACTTTCTTGCGACCCTTTCTGATTAATTGATTAATTCTTGCCATATATAATGTAGGTTATAAAAACAGCCCTTAAAGAGCGGTCATATGAATAGGACATTACTATAACTATTAAAAAATGCAAGAAATAAGAGTCTTTTTATTAGCCAATAATCAATAAGCGAGCAATATACATAATTATTGGTTCAATTAGTTGCCAACCAAAAATAATAAAGGCTACGAGTATAGCAAGTGAGTACTTTTTCAAGGCAAGCTTAAATGCATTAAATCGCTCAGGTATAAGTGCAAATAAAATATGGTGGCCATCCAGTGGTGGAATAGGAACCAAGTTAAATATAGCTAGTGCAATGTTCGTAATAATAAGGCTTTGCAATAAATAAATACCACCCTGACCAAAGCCAGCAAAATGAAGAGCAAGGGCTCCAAGTAAAGCTAACATCAAGTTTGTTATTGGCCCTGCAATAGCTACCAATAACCCTCCCCATCTTTTAGAGCTCAGGTTATAAGGATTAAAGGGTACTGGCTTTGCCCAACCAATTAAAAATGGTGATCCCGAAATAACAAGGAATAAGGGCAAGACGACAGAACCCAACCAATCAATATGAACCAAGGGATTTAATGATAATCGCCCAGCCAACCGTGGTGTTGGGTCACCCAATCGGTCTGCCATATATCCATGCGCAACTTCATGTAGAATTACTGAAATGATTAGGACAATTATAAATATAATACTTTCGATATTCATGATTAGAGTATACGTAGTTATAACCGAAAGAAAAGGGGTTAGATGCTTGCATACAAAAAGACTTATGCTAATATCTAAAACATTATAAGCGGGTCGCCTAATTCTATAAGAGGGCCTGTAATCAAAAAGTATTATGTCACGAACATGTCCAATAACTAAAAAGGGATCACAAGTTGGTGGAGGTTACAGTAACCGAACCCGTGCTACTGAGTATAACCCTACTGGAAAACGACGACGTTTCCCAAACCTACAAAAAAAACGTATCTACGTTCCAGAGATCGACCAAACTTTCATTATGAAAATTTCCACTGAAGCTATCAAGAACATCAAAAAGAACGGAGCTTACAAAACATTAAAGAAAGCAGGGATCATCAAAAAATAATTGATAAAAAGAAAACACCATTTGGTGTTTTCTTTTTATCAATTTCTCACCCACTCTATTCCATCACTCTGAAAACGAATATCTCCTTCATTACAGGTATTCAAAACCTGCGTATTTGACGTAAACAATGTTGCCAAAACTAAACCATGTGGATGTCCAAAACGATTATCACATCCTGCTGAAATGATCGAATATTTTGGATTTACTGTTTCAATAAATAATTCACTAGTTGAAGTTTGTGATCCATGGTGACCAACCTTAAGAATATCTGATTCTAGTATATCCCCATAAGTATCAATCAACTCATACTCAACAGTGTCACTCGCATCTCCTGTCATTAAAACAGAACTATTTCCATACCTTAGACGTGTAACAATCGAATAATCATTTGGTTCTGTAGCGGTACTAAATGAATGAGGCATATAAATATCCAAGTACACATTATGATCTAGTACAATACGCTGTCCTGCATGAGCTGTGAGTGTTCTTATTTCTTTTTCATTAATCCTATTCGCAATAGCAAAATAAATAGGAGCACCAGCTAGTAAACCAGAATGTATAACTACATCTATTGAGTAGCGATCTATTAATGAAATCATACTCCCTACATGATCAAGATCTGGGTGCGTCATTATTATAAGATCTAATGATCTATCAGAAGATGACATATACCTTGATAATTTTGACCCTAGATTGTTTTTAGGACCTGTATCAATCAAAACTTGACGACCGTTTGGTGTGGTAATAAATATCGCATCACCCTGCCCCACATCCAAGAAGACTATTTCTAATATTTTTGAATTAAAGGTAGATACAAAAAAATAGATAGCAAGAGCGCTTCCTAAGATGAAGATACCTAATACTCTCTTTTTTTGTAAAAGTAATTTCATCCTAACAGTATACCTCGATGGTTAAATTTTTATAAAATAAAAAACACTATTCTGTGCCTTTTAAATGAACCAGATAACCTTCAATAATTTTCTTGACTACGCTATCAAGATCATTTTGAAAGAGGCCAGTATCAATAACAAGATCAAAGTTATCATGATTAGTATGGTCTATTCCGTACAAATTTTTATAACGTCGAACATCTGATTCATGCCTTTCAAGCATATTTACTTTCATTTCCTTGATATTTACAGCATGTTCGCTTTGCTGTCTACTTTCGTTTGTATCAAGATCAAGGAGCATACGACTTGCAGCTAGATCTGGATCAATTTCTAAATACACCTTGAATGATTCAGGAATCCAATGAAATGCCAAACGTGAATCAATAATTAAATTTTCTTTGTCACCCTTATCGCGTAAAACTTGATCAACATCATGATCAATTTTTGTATCAGATTCAGCAGCGATAATTAACTCTTTAATCGTTAGACCTCGCTCCATAGCTACTTCACGAAGAAAGTCACCAGAAGAAAAATGATCTAGAGAGAGCATGCTTGCAAGCTTCTTTGCAGCGCTACTTTTTCCACTCCCTAATTTACCTGCAATGGTAATAATTTTTTTACCTTGTTTCATGAGACTATCATATCATATTTTAATTTGTTTTTTCTTTATCCTTTGTATCCAGAAAAAAATAAGAATATATAGTGCAATCATCCATACCCAGTGAAATGGTGGTAGTGCAATATGTGCAAAGGGGAGTTCAGAAAATATTTCAACAATGCTGAGCTGATATTTTAATAAATAAGTAGATAGCAAGCCTAGAAATGGAGCAATGATTGGTAATAACATTCCACACAAGGCCGTTAGAAAACCAAGCAGCATGGAAATAGGTACCGCAAAGAGTACAAGTACATTTACTAAGGGCGAAATAATAGAGAATTCACCAATGGCATAAATAATTAATGGTACAACCATAATTTGAGCAGCAATTGTCGCCACGGCACTCGAACGAACAGCAAAAAAAGTAGGAAGAAACGACATCTTTTTTTCTAAATAAGGAGAAAAGACAATCAAACCATAAGTCGCTAAAAATGATAACTGAAATGAGATATCAAAGAATAAAATCTTTGGATTCACTATTACCATAA